>NZ_JBHTSA010000021.1:0-93760 GCF_042795405.1 Streptomyces sp. NPDC056480
GCCCTCGGCCATCACCTGCCCTTCGGACCTGGCGGCGGGTGGTGCGCCGGTGGAACGGGTCGGATTACTTGACGACGCCGAGCGACGCGTAGTCGTAGCGGCCGTTGTAGGCGTCCGCCGTGTAGACGTTGGTCAGCCGGGAGCTGCGCCAGATGATGTTCTTCTCGTGGGTGAAGGGCAGGTAGACCGCGGCCTCCGACACCTTCGTGTTGATCTGCTTGTAGAGCTCGCCGGCCTTGACCGGGTCGGTCTCCTTCAGGGCCTGGTCGAAGAGGCCGTTGACGGCCTTGTCGTTCAGCTCCGAGAAGTTGTTGTTGCCGCTCTGGAGGATGAAGCGGCCGTCGACCAGCGGCTGCAGGAAGCCCTGTCCGCTCGGGAAGTCGGCGCCCCAGCCCATGATGATGATGCCGTAGCCCTTGTCCTTGACGACCTTCGGCGAACCGATGATGCCGGACGTCTGGGCGCCGTCGAACTGGTCGATCTCGGCCTCGATGCCGACGGCCTTCAGCGACTGCTGGAGGGACTCGGCGGTCGCGATCTCGATCTTCTTGTTGTTGCGGACCGCGATCGTGGTCTTGAAGCCGTTCGGCTTGCCGCACTTCTTGAGCGCGTCCTTGGCCTTGGCCAGGTCCGGGGCACCGGCGAGCTTGCCGTACGGGTCGGCCTTCGGGTCGGCACCCTTGATCGCCGGCGGCAGCATGTTGGAGGCGATGTCGCCACCGGCCTGCGGGCCGCCACGGGCGGTCTGGAGGGACTTGGAGTCGGCCGCGTAGATGATGGCCTTGCGGCAGTCGATGTTGGGGATCACCGTCTGCGGGAAGACCGCGTAGCGGATGAAGCCCGTCTGCGGGTTGTCGACGTTGCCCTTGTGCTGCTGGAGCACCTTCTGGCGGGCGGAGGCGCCGACGCCCGTGGCGTTGATGTCGAGGTCGTACTCGCCCTCGACGAGGCGGTTGTCCATGTCGTCGGCGTTCGTGGTGAACGTGACGCTGACGCTGTCCGGGAGGGCCTTGCGGACGGTGTCCGTCTTGGCGTCCCACTTGTCGTTGCGGACGAGCTTGATGGACTTGTTCGGGGTGTACGACTGCCACTTGTACGGGCCGGAGGAGAAGGGCTTCAGGCCGTACTTGGCCTTGGTGTCCTTGTCCTGGCGGACCGGGGAGGCGGCGGGCATGGCCAGCATCTGCAGGAAGTCGCCGTTGGCGACCGGCAGCTTGAAGATGATGGTCTTGTCGTCCGGGGTCTCGATCGCCTTCAGGCCGAGCTTGTCCGCGGAGGTGTCCTTGTAGGGACCCTTGTACTCGCCCTTGGGGTCGAGGACCTGCTGGAGGTAGATCGGGCCGCCGGAGATGACGTCCTGGGCCCAGATGCGCTCGATGCCGTACTTGATGTCCTTGGAGGTGATCGGCTTGCCGTCCTCCCAGGTCACCCCGTCCTTCAGCGTGAAGGTGTAGGTGAGGCCGTCGGCCGAGACCTTGCCGGCGTCGGTGGCGAGGTCCGGGACGAGCTCGGTGGAGGCGGCGCCCGGCTCGGCCTTGAAGGTCACCAGCTGACGCGTGTAGTAGCGCGCGAAGTCCCACACGAAGCCGTAGTAGCCGCGCTGCGGGTCCCACGAGTCGGCCTCCTGCGAGCCGATGAACTTCAGCTCGCCGCCCTTCTTGTCGGAGGCGTTGGCGACCTTGTTCACACCGGCGTTGAAGCCGGGCGCACCGCCCTTGCCCTTGTCGCCGCTACCGCCGGTGTCGCCGCCGCAGGCGGTGGTGACGACCATCGTGGCCGCCGCGAGCAGCGCGCCCGCGGCGATTCTGCGCTGAGAGCTCTTCAGCATGGTTCCAGCAACCTCCGGGATAGTGGCGGCCGTACGGCGGTCCGCCGATTGGGGTTCAGCCTCCTGTCGCCAGCGGCAGGGGCGGGTCGTGCGGGTCGTCGGCGAACGGTCAGCGGGAGCCCTTCGGGTCGAGCGCGTCACGCACGCCGTCGCCGAAGAGGTTGAACGCCAGAACGGTGATGAAGATCGCGAAGCCGGGGATCACCATGAACAGCGGGTCCGACTCGTAGGTCGTGATGGCCGTCGACAGCATCTGTCCCCAGGAGGCCGTGGGCGGCTTCACACCCGCGCCGAGGAAGCTGAGGGCCGCTTCGGTGAGGATGTTGGTGGGGATCATGAGGGTCGCGTAGACCGTGATCGGGGCGATCAGGTTCGGCAGCAGCTCACGGCGCAGGATGTAGAGGCGGCCGGCGCCGAGGCTCTGGGCGGCCTCGACGTACTCGCGGTTGCGCAGCGAGAGCGTCTGGCCGCGGACGATGCGGCCCACGTACGGCCAGCCGAAGAAGCCGATGACGAGCACCAGGGCGGCGATGCGGACGCCGGAGCCGTCGAGGCCGAGGAGCTGGTTCGGCAGGACGGAGACCAGGGCGATCGTGAAGAGCAGCTGCGGGAAGGCGAGCATCACGTCCATGACCCGGCTGAGGGCCGCGTCGATCCAGCCGCCGAAGTAGCCGGCGATGATGCCGAGGATCGTGCCGAGGACGACGGCGAAGACCGCCGCGAGGAAGGCGACGAGCAGCGAGATCCGGGCGCCGTAGACGATGCGGCTGAAGACGTCGCGGCCGTTGACGGGCTCGACTCCGAAGAGGAAGTCGGAGCTGACGCCGCCCCAGGATCCGATCGGGGTGCCGAACAGCGGGTCGATCTGGTCCTCGTGGAACTCGTCCGGCGGGTGGCCCAGGAGGCCCACGATGACCGGCGCGAAGATCGCGACGAGGACGAGGAAGACGACGATGAAGGCGCCCGCGAGGGCCAGTTTGTCGCGCTTGAGACGGGTCCAGGCGATCTGCCAGGGCGAGCGGCCCTCGATCGCCTTGGCGGGGGTGCCGCCGGGAGTGCCGGGGGCGTCGGGCGCGCCATCGACGGTGGCGGTCGCCTCGCCCGCACTCTTCTCGTGCAGTGGTGCCGTCATCGTGGTGAGGACCCCTCTCGGCCGCCGGTAGCCGGCCCTTGCCCGCCGCGGGTAGCGGCTCGGTGGAACAACCTGCTGGGCACCTGCTCGAAAGGAGCCGAACGCCCGGTGTTCCGGGGAGTCTTCAATGCGCTTGTGATCACCCGCCAGCCCTGACGAGGAATGTTTGCTCAAACGTGATGCGGTGCTGCGACTTCCGTTATCCGGACGTCGCGATCACGTGAGCGGACCATCTCGGGTCCTCTTCCCCTCAATCGGACATGTCCCCTCAACTAGGCGTTCGAGCTCCTCAATTGGGGCGAACGAAAGCCTCCGGAGCAGGCTCCGGAGGCTGGTGGGGCGGGAGGCGAGAAGAGGTACGTCTCAGTATCCGGACGGCGCCGGCGGCGGGTATCCATAGCCCGGAACGGGCGCCGATCCGCGTCCGGCGTGCGCCTCGCGGTCGTAGAACGGGCGGCCGTTCGCCCGCAGCCAGAGCGCCACCGGGTCGTACGCGTCGGAGAGGGCGACCGTCGAGACGGGCAGCCCCTCGGGTACGGATCCGATGGACTGGCGCATCATCGCCCGGACCGTGTCGACGGCCGTCGGCGAGGTGTCGTACAGATCGAGCCCGATGACGAGGTAAGGGGAGCCGAGCGCGGGCTGCACCCAGCCGCGGCGCAGCGCCCGGACGGCCGGGGTGCGGTGCGCGTTCTGCGTGAGCAGGGCGTAGAACTGCGGGATCTCCAGGGTGGGTTCGGTGACCCGGAGCGGCCCCGCGGGCATCCGGTCGAGGCCGGTGGCGATCCGGCGCAGGTCGGCCCAGGGGATGCCGACGCCGCCGCCGGGGGCGTGCGGATTCAGCCAGACGCCCCAGCGGTCGGGGTAGAGGGCGCGGGCGATCTCCCGGCCGGTGACGAGCTCGTGGGCCCGGTGCCAGCCGGACGCGGCGAGTTCCTGCGCGGAGGTGACGCAGGGCGCGTAGCCGAAGCCGTCGACCTCCATGTTCCCGTACTGGGCGTCGGACGAGCCGGGCGAGCCGTGCCAGAGCAGCATCCAGAGCTCGCCGTCGGCGAGGGCGTGCAGCAACTGCTCGTACGCGTCGTAGCGTCCGGGTGCCACCTGGCGCAGCATGTGCTCGACCTGTCCGGTCGCAGCGGTGCCTGACGCGCTCACCCTGGGTCCCGCCCCTCTTCCGTCACCACGTCTGTTCCGACGTCCGTTCCTGGCGTCCGTCCTGACGACGTCCGTCCTGCTGTCGAGAAGTTCAGCTTAAACAGGCCGTCCGTCACACGGCGGCGCGCTGGTAGAAGGGGCGCACCCGCTCCAGCATCCAGTCGCCGACCGGATCCTGTGCCATGTCGAGCAGGATGAGGTTGACCGGCCAGGCGCATTCGACGCGGCCGAGGGCGCGGCCGAGGGCGTCCAGCGGGGCGTTGCGGTCGACGCCGTCCCAGGCGACGAGCTGGACGCCGACGAAGAGGGCGGGTTCGGTGCCCTCGACGCTGGCGAGCGCCCGGCGGGCGGTGGTGACGACGCCGGTGGCCTCGAACTCGGCGGACGCGGCGGCGAGGAAGTCGACCGGGTCGTCCTGCCAGTCGGGCTCGAAGAGCCGGACCCGGCCGCCGGTGGCGGGCCCGTCGAGCGGGGTGCGGCCGACGCGGCAGAGCTCGGCGACGGCCGGCGGGGGCAGCGGGACGCCGACGACGCCGCCCGGGTTCACGGCGATGCCGAGCTGCGGGGGCAGGCCGCGGGCGAAGTCACGGGCCGGGGCGACGGTGAACGACATGTGGCTGCCGACGCAGGCGAGGAACTGCTCCTCGGAGCTGAAGACGGGGACGTACGCCGCGCCGTCGATCTCCATGGTGGCGAGGTCCAGGTTCGGGCTGTCGGGTCCGCCGCCGTTGGGCAGGGGCACCCAGACCTGGCTGCGGCCGAGGACCTCGACCAGGCGGGCTCCCGCCGAGGGGTTGCCGAGGGAGGCGGCAAGAACCTCTTCCAGCTCGTTGCCCGGCCACGTCACGTCCACGGTCCCGTTTCCCCTTCTCGCACGGCCTGCCGTACCGGCCGCCCCGGCAGCACCCTAACGCCGCCCCGGCGCCGCCGTGGCCAAAAGAAGGGGTAGGGGCGCACCGGGACAGCGGCGTACGTCACAGCGGCCCGCGCCGGGCCGCCCGGCGTGCGAGGCGGCTGCCCGCGCCGGGCCCGCCCGGCGGGGGCCGCTGCGGCGGCCTGCCGGGCGCACGTCGCGGCGTCCTGCCTCGTCTCCGCCCGGCGCGCCTCGTGGGCGCCCGCCCCGGACCGCCCCGGACGGCCTCGGACCGCCCGGACGGCCTCGGACCGCCTCAGACCGCCTCGCGGAAGCCGATCTTCCGCAGGGTGTCCGCCGCGTCCCGGTCGAGCAGGGTCGCGGAGGCGCAGCCGTGCGGCAGCCGGCCGGACTCCGCCGCCGCGACGAGCCGGGAGACGGCCCGCCGGTGCCGGGCGAAGGCGTACGAGGAGACGCCACGGCCGCGGGCCCGCTGGCCCGCACGGGCGGTGTCCGGGTCGACGTCGAGCAGGACCAGGTGGAGCGACCGGCCGCGGCGGCGGGCCTCCCGGGCGAGCCAGCCCCGCACCCAGGACTGGGTGCCGCAGTCGTGGACGATCACTCCGGCGCCGGATCGCAGGGAGCGCCGCAGCCCGGCGTAGTGCGCGATCCGGACCAGCGGGCGGTAGACGGCGTACGGCAGGAGGCGGGGCATCCGGGCCTCCCAGCGCTCCCGGGTGTCCTGGGAGTCGATGCCGGCGCCTTCGGCGGCGCGCCGCATCAGGGTGGACTTGCCGCTGCCGGGCAGCCCGGAGACGACCACCAGGTCGCCGGCGGCGAAGGTGAGCGCGCGGGGGCCCCGGCCGCCGCGCGCGCGCAGGTCGCGCAGGAGCCGCCCGCGGCCGCGGGTCCTGGCACGGGCTCGCTGGGACGGTATGCCGGTACTCGGCGCGTAAGCGCCGGTGTGCTGGAACCTCATCGCTTCTCCCCCTGCCGGGCCTGGGAAGACCCTTGCCCACAAAGTGTAAAGAAGCGGTAATGGGACACAAGCGATGTGCCCCGCCGACCTCGCGTGCAATGATGTGCGCGCCAGGCGCGCACAGTCGCCACACAATCGCATACCGGCCGCTCGAATCCGCGCGGGAGAGTTCCGGACGCCAGGTGTGTCCGGACGCCGAAGGAGCAAGACCCTCCCTTGAATCTCTCAGGCCCCGTACCGCGTGGATGAGGCAGATCTGAAAAGCGGGACACCTGCCGTGTCCCCACCCAAGGTGCAAACCGATCTCTCGGCGACGAGATGCTCTCGGTGAACCTCTCAGGTTCCATGACAGATGGGGAGGACGTCCTCGCCCGTCATGTGTTTTCGTCACCGATCACGCCCTTGGGACCCGGGAGCCACCCCATGAGCACTGCCCCCCGTCTGACCGCCCTCGATGCCCTGCATCGTTCGCTGGGCGCGACCATGACCGACTTCGCCGGCTGGGACATGCCGCTCCGGTACGGCAGCGAGCGGGACGAGCACATCGCCGTCCGCACCAAGGCGGGTCTCTTCGACCTCTCCCACATGGGCGAGATCACCGTCACCGGCCCGCAGGCGGTCGAGCTCCTCGACCACGCCCTCGTCGGCAACATCTCCACGGTGGGCGTCGGCCGCGCCCGCTACACGATGATCTGCCAGGAGGACGGCGGCATCCTCGACGACCTGATCGTCTACCGCCTCGGCGAGACGGAGTACATGGTCGTTGCCAACGCCTCGAACGCGCAGATCGTCCTGGACGCGCTGACCGGGCGCGCGGACGGCTTCGACGCCGTGGTGCGGGACGACCGTGACGCGTACGCCCTGATCGCGGTCCAGGGCCCGGAGTCCCCCGGCATCCTGAAGTCGCTCACCGACGCCGACCTGGACGGTCTGAAGTACTACGCCGGCCTCCCCGGCACGGTCGCCGGTGTGCCCGCGCTGATCGCCCGTACCGGCTACACCGGCGAGGACGGCTTCGAGCTGTTCCTGAAGCCCGAGCACGCCGAGGGCGTCTGGAAGGCGCTGACCGAGGCCGGCGCGCCGGTGGGTCTGATCCCCTGCGGCCTGTCCTGCCGCGACACGCTCCGCCTGGAGGCGGGCATGCCGCTGTACGGCCACGAGCTGACCACCGCGCTGACCCCCTTCGACGCGGGCCTGGGCCGGGTCGTGAAGTTCGAGAAGACGACCAACGACGGCCGCTTCGTCGGCCGTGAGGCGCTGGAGAAGGCCGCCGAGCGCGCCGAGACCGCCCCGCCGCGCAAGCTCGTCGGTCTGGTCGCCGAGGGCCGCCGGGTCCCGCGCGTCGGCTTCTCCGTCGTCAAGGACGGCGTGGTGATCGGCGAGGTCACCTCCGGAGCCCCGTCCCCGACCCTCGGAAAGCCGATCGCGATGGCGTACGTGGACGCGGCGCACGCCGAGCCCGGCACCCAGGGTGTAGGTGTGGACATCCGCGGTACCCACGAGCCGTACGAGGTCGTCGCGCTGCCGTTCTACAAGCGCCAGAAGTGACGTATCCGTCTCACTTCGCGTCTCATCCCGCAAGACCCACGTTCATCAGCACTCCCTCGATCCAGGAGAATCAGGTCATGAGCAACCCCCAGCAGCTGCGCTACACCAAGGAGCACGAGTGGCTGTCGGCCGTCGAGGACGGCGTCGCGACGGTCGGCATCACGGAGTTCGCGGCCAACGCGCTCGGTGACGTCGTCTACGCCCAGCTCCCGGCGGTCGGCGACACGGTGACCGCGGGCGAGTCCTGCGGCGAGCTGGAGTCCACCAAGTCGGTCAGCGACCTGTACGCCCCGGTGACGGGTGAGATCGTCGAGGCCAACCAGGACGTCGTGGACGACCCGTCCCTCGTGAACACCGCTCCGTTCGAGGGTGGCTGGCTGTTCAAGGTACGGCTCACGGGCGAGCCGGAGGACCTGCTCACCGCCGACGAGTACGCCGCCTTCACCGCCGGCTAACCCGAGACCCCTAGGGATCGATTCATGTCGCTTCTGAACACTCCCCTCCACGAGCTGGACCCGGACGTCGCCGCCGCCGTCGACGCCGAGCTCCGCCGTCAGCAGTCCACGCTCGAGATGATCGCCTCGGAGAACTTCGCTCCGGTCGCCGTCATGGAGGCGCAGGGCTCCGTCCTCACCAACAAGTACGCCGAGGGCTACCCGGGCCGCCGCTACTACGGTGGCTGCGAGCACGTCGACGTGGCCGAGCAGATCGCGATCGACCGGATCAAGGACCTGTTCGGCGCCGAGTACGCGAACGTCCAGCCGCACTCCGGTGCCTCCGCGAACCAGGCCGCCCTCTTCGCGATCGCCCAGCCCGGCGACACGATCCTGGGTCTGGACCTGGCGCACGGCGGTCACCTGACCCACGGCATGCGCCTGAACTTCTCGGGCAAGCAGTTCAACGTGGTCGCGTACCACGTGGACGAGGCCGGCCTGGTCGACATGGCCGAGGTCGAGCGCCTCGCCAAGGAGCACCACCCCAAGGTGATCATCGCGGGCTGGTCCGCGTACCCGCGTCAGCTGGACTTCGCCGAGTTCCGCCGGATCGCGGACGAGGTCGAGGCCTACCTGTGGGTCGACATGGCCCACTTCGCGGGTCTGGTCGCGGCCGGTCTGCACCCGAACCCGGTCGAGTACGCGGACGTGGTGACCTCCACCACGCACAAGACGCTCGGCGGCCCCCGCGGCGGCATCATCCTGGCGAAGAAGGAGTTCGCGAAGAAGCTGAACTCCTCGGTCTTCCCGGGCTTCCAGGGCGGTCCGCTGGAGCACGTGATCGCGGCCAAGGCCGTCTCCTTCAAGGTCGCGGCCTCGGAGGAGTTCAAGGAGCGCCAGCAGCGCACCCTGGACGGCGCCCGCATCATCGCCGAGCGCCTGGTCCAGGACGACGTCACCGCCCACGGTGTCTCCGTCCTGTCCGGCGGCACGGACGTCCACCTGCTCCTCGTCGACCTGCGCGACAGCGAGCTGGACGGCCAGCAGGCCGAGGACCGTCTCCACGAGGTCGGCATCACGGTCAACCGGAACGCCGTTCCGAACGACCCGCGCCCGCCGATGGTCACCTCGGGTCTGCGCATCGGTACGCCGGCGCTCGCGACCCGCGGTTTCCAGGCCGAGGACTTCACCGAGGTCGGCGACATCATCGCGGAGACCCTGAAGCCCGGCTTCGACGCCGACAAGGCCGCGTCGCTGAAGGCCCGGGTGACGGCGCTCGCCGACAAGCACCCGCTGTACCCCGGCCTGAAGTAATTTCGTACGCTTTTATTCCGGGACCTGTTCCTCCGGAACCTTCGGGGCACCGCGCACACTGGACAGTGAGCGCGGTGCCCCACCCCATGTCCTCGCGCCGTACCGCACGCCCTTCTTCTCCGCGCTTCTCTGCTCCACCCCGGCAGACAACGGCGTCTAGCCCCCACAAGGAGTCCTCCGTGGCCATCTCGGTCTTCGACCTGTTCTCGATCGGCATCGGCCCGTCGAGCTCCCACACGGTGGGACCGATGCGTGCGGCCCGGATGTTCGCCCGCCGGCTGAAGAACGAGGGCCTGCTCGCCCACACCGCGCACGTCCGGGCCGAGCTGTACGGCTCGCTCGGCGCCACCGGCCACGGCCACGGCACCCCGAAGGCGGTCCTCCTGGGCCTGGAGGGCAGCTCGCCGCGCACGGTGAACGTCGAGACCGCGGACGACGAGGTCGAGCGGATCAAGGCGAGCGGCCGGATCAACCTGCTCGGCGCGCACGAGATCCCCTTCGACTTCGACGCCGACCTGATCCTGCACCGGCGCAAGGCGCTGCCCTACCACGCCAACGGGATGACGATCTTCGCGTACGACGCGGAGGGCGGCCCGGTCCTGGAGAAGACGTACTACTCGGTCGGCGGCGGCTTCGTCGTCGACGAGGACGCGGTCGCCGGCGAGAACCCGATCGTCCCCGACGACACCGTCCTGAAGTACCCCTTCCGCACCGGCGACGAGCTGCTCCGCCTCGCGAAGGAGACCGGTCTGTCGATCTCCGCGATGATGCTGGAGAACGAGAAGGCCTGGCGCACCGAGGACGAGATCCGCGCGGGCCTCCTGGAGATCTGGCGGGTCATGCAGTCCTGCGTCTCGCGCGGCATGTCCCGCGAGGGCATCCTGCCCGGCGGCCTGAAGGTCCGTCGGCGCGCCGCGAACCTGGCCCGCAAGCTGCGCTCCGAGGGCGACCCGAAGATGCACGCCATGGAGTGGATCACCCTCTACGCGATGGCCGTGAACGAGGAGAACGCGGCGGGCGGCCGGGTGGTCACCGCCCCGACGAACGGCGCCGCGGGCATCATCCCCGCCGTACTGCACTACTACACGAACTTCGTGCCCGGCGCCGACGACGAGGGCATCGTCCGCTTCATGCTGGCGGCCGGCGCGATCGGCATGCTCTTCAAGGAGAACGCCTCGATCTCCGGCGCCGAGGTCGGCTGCCAGGGCGAGGTCGGCTCGGCCTGCTCGATGGCGGCGGGCGCCCTCGCCGAGGTCCTCGGCGGCACCCCGGAGCAGGTGGAGAACGCGGCCGAGATCGGCATGGAGCACAACCTGGGCCTGACCTGCGACCCGGTCGGCGGTCTGGTCCAGATCCCGTGCATCGAGCGCAACGGCATGGCGGCGGTCAAGGCCGTCACGGCGGCGAAGATGTCGATGCGCGGCGACGGCAGCCACCTGGTCTCCCTCGACAAGGTCATCAAGACCATGAAGGAGACCGGCGCGGACATGAGCGTGAAGTACAAGGAGACCGCCCGGGGCGGTCTCGCGGTGAACATCATCGAGTGCTGAATCGGTTGTGCGGCCGATCCGGTCGACCAGCTGAATCGGTTGTTCACGTGACGGTCCCCGGGCCGGGCGGCCGCCGCCGCCCGGGCCGGGGGCCGGATCAGTAGCGCACCCAGAGCACGTAGACGTTCGGGTGCGTCGGGCCGAAGGGCTCGCAGAGGAAGAGCGCGCCCCAGAGGGGCCGGCCCGCCACGCCGGCCGCCTGGCATTCGGCGTACGAGGCGTGGTGGCTGCGGGCGTAGAAGCCGGGGCCCGCGGCCTCGGCGGAGCCGGCGGTGCCGAGCGCGAGGGCTCCGGCCGTGGCCGCGGTGGCGAGTGCGGCTGCGATGCGACGGTACATGGCATGTCCTCCTGAAAACGCCGGGATGCCCCGGCGGAGTGCGTGACGATGCGATGTGGAGCGTTGCGGTGCGATGCGGTGCGGAATGTGCCGGCTGCGCAGCCGGGACGAACGTACCGTCGCGGGCAGGGTCGCACAATAGGTCTAGGCCAATGGGCGGTCCGGTGGCCCCGACCGTCGTCACGCCGGGGTCGGCACCACGCTCCTGCCCGTCTCGTGGGCGTACAGCATCGCCCGGTCGCGAAGCGCCGCGTGGACGGCCATGCGGGCGTCGCGGCGGCGCTGGGCCGGGCCGTCGGGCAGGTGCAGGATGCCCGCGTTGCCGCGCGAGCCGCGCTGGATCTCCGCCGTGCGGGGGATCCGCAGCGACTGGTAGCGGTCCAGCCGGGCCGCGGTCGTCGACGGCGCCGGGTCGGCCAGACAGGCCGCCAGGTCCATCGCGTCCTCGACCGCCTGGTTCGCGCCCTGCGCCATGAACGGCAGCATCGGGTGCGCCGCGTCGCCGAGCAGGGTCAGCCGGCGCGAGGACCAGACGTCCAGCGGCGGCCGGTCGTGCAGCGCCCACTGGAGGGTCGTCTCCACGGCGCCCACGACGTCCGCGACCAGACCGGTCCAGCCGCCGAAGACCCGGCGCAGCGCCTCCGGATCGCCCGGGACCGACCAGGACTCGCCCGGGGACTGCGCCATCGGCACCGTCGCCGCGAAGCTCAGGTACTCCCCCGCCGCGACCGGGTAGCACACGAAGTGCCCGCCCGGACCGAGCCAGAGGCGCACCAGAGGCGCGCGGGCCTCGTCCGGGAGCCGGTCCATGGGCACCAGGCCCCGGTAGATGCCGAGCCCCGAGAACTCGGGCTCGTCGCGCCGGAACGCCTCGCGGACCGTGGAGTGGATGCCGTCGGCGCCCACCACCAGCTCCGCCCCGCGGACGGTCCCGTCCTCGAACGTCAGCCGGACGCCGTCACCCGACGCGTCCGTCTCCCGCGCCTCGCTGAGGCGTTCGCCCAGCTTGAGGCTGCCCTCGTCGACGAGGGTGAGGAGCGCGTCGTGGAGATGCGCCCGGTGCACCGTGTAGTACGGGGCCCCGAACATCCGCTCGCACTCCGCGCCCAGGGGCGTCCGGGCGATCGGCCGCCCGCTCCACCCCCGTACCTCCATGGCATCGATCGCCACCGCCCGCTCGCGCAGGGCCGGGCCGAGGCCGAGCCGCAGCAGCGGCCTGACCGCGTTGGGCGAGAGCTGGACTCCCGCCCCCACCTCCGCGAGCCGCCGCGTCTGTTCGTACACCGTGTACGGAATGCCCATGGAGGAGAGCGCGCCGGCCAGCGTCAGTCCGCCGATGCCGGCACCGACCACCGAGACGTGCGGCCGCTCCTCCGCTCCCCACTCGTCCAGATCCCCGAACCGCACCTTTGAGACCGCCTTCCGCGTCGCTGCTGTGTCGGCACCGTCGGCGTCGCCGGCCGCGGTCTCCCGCAGCCCGGCCGTCCGCCGCACCCCGAGCATGGGTCGCCCACCGGCCCCCGGCAACGCGGGTCACGCCCCCCTCTGACAACTGTCGCGGCTTCCATGACGTCCGTCACCGCCGCCCCCGCGGGCCCGGCCCGGCCCACCGGCCCGCGCCTAACGTCGAGGCTGCGCCCCGGAGTCCGTCTGCGGGCGACGACCCCACGACGTCCCACCACCACACCGGGAGGCACACAATGACACGAGCCGAGGGACCGCGGTGACCGCCGCGGTGGCCGTGGAAGGCCTGCAGAAGCGGTACGGCGACCACGAGGCCGTGCGCGGCGTCGACTTCAGCGTCGCCGAGGGCGAGATCTTCGCCCTGCTCGGGCCGAACGGCGCGGGCAAGACCACCACGTTGGAGATCCTGGAGGGCTTCCGGGAGCGCGACGGCGGGCGGGTCGAGGTCCTCGGCCGCGACCCCGGCGTCAAGGCCGACGGCCACTGGCTGCGCGGCCAGGTCGGCCTCGTCCTCCAGGACATCGCCGTGGAGCCCTATCTGTCGGTACGGGAGACCGTGGCCCGCAACGCCGGCTACTACCCGGACCCGCGGAACGTCGACGAACTGCTCGACCTCGTCGGCCTCAACGAGAAGAAGGGCGCCAAGGTCAAGGACCTGTCCGGCGGCCAGAAGCGCCGGCTCGACCTGGCGCTCGGCGTCGTCGGCCGGCCCAAGCTGCTCTTCCTGGACGAGCCGACCACCGGCTTCGACCCGAACGCGCGCCGCGGCGCCTGGGACGTCGTGCGCAATCTGCGCGACGACGGCACGACGATCGTCCTCACCACCCACTACATGGACGAGGCGCAGGCGCTGGCCGACTCCGTCGTGGTCATCGCCGAGGGCCGGATCGTCGCCTCGGGCACCCCCGACACCCTCGGCGGCCGCGACAGCGCCCAGACCCGGATCCGCTTCGCGCTCCCGACGGGCGCCGCGCTCGCCGACGTACCCCTGCCGGTGAGCGATGTGGAGGACGGCCTGGTCACGGCCGAGACGACCGAGCCGACGGCCGCGCTGCACCGGCTGACCGGCTGGGCGCTCGACCGGGGCACGCCGCTCGACCGGCTGACCGTGGAGCAGCCCACGCTCGAGGACGTCTACCTGAGCCTGACCAGCGAGTACGTACAGCAGGAAGCCTCCTCGCCGTCGTCCGCGCGGGAGCGCAAGGCGCCCGCCGGACGAGGCCGCCGACCCGGACGGAGCCGCTCATGACCACCCTGATCCCCCCGACCGCCGAGACGGCCGCCCCGGCGGCCCCGAAGCCCCGCGCGGACGCCCCGCGCGAGCGGAACCCGCTGGCCCTGCTCGGCCATCAGATCCGTTACGAGCAGCTGTCGTTCTGGCGCAACCCGCAGTCGATGGTCTTCACCTTCGTGCTGCCGATCGTGATCATCGGCATCTTCGGCGCCGTGTTCAGCGGCAGCGAGGGCCAGGACTTCTTCTTCGGCCTGACCGGCATGCAGTACTACACGCCGGTGATCGCGGCCGTGTCCGTACTCGGCGCCTGCTACGGCCAGTTGGCGATCGTGCTCGCGATGCGCCGGCAGACCGGGGTCCTCAAGCGGCTGCACGCCACACCGCTGCCCGCCTGGGTCTACTTCGCCGGTCTGCTTGTGCACTGCGTCGTCGTCAGCATCGTCGACGTCGCGCTCGTCTTCGGCATCGGCGCGCTCTACGGCGTCGACCTGCCCACCCACTGGGGCGCGGTCCTGCTGACGCTCGTCCTGGGCGCGGCGAGCTTCTGCGCGCTGGGTGTCGGCGTGGCCTCGCTGATCAAGAACTCGGAGGCGGCCCCGGCCGTCGTGCAGTTCATCCAGTTCCCGCTGGTCTTCATCTCGGGCAGCTACTTCCCGATCCACGCGGAGCTGCTCAACACCATCGCCGGCCTGCTGCCGGTGAAGCCGTTCAACGACGCGATGCTGGCGCTCTTCACCCAGGACGCCGGCTTCCAGTGGCGTGACCTGGCGGTCCTCGCCGCCTGGGGTGTCATCGGCGCCCTGATCGCCGTCCGCAGCTTCCGCTGGGACCCGCGCCCCGAGTAGGGACGGGAGCGCACCACGCACCACGAAAAGGCCCGACCGGGAGACCGGCCGGGCCTTTCGTGATCCCCGTGGGGGGGGTCTGTGGTCAGACGTTCCGCGGGGCGGGGGCGTTCTCCGGTACGGGGAAGGCGTGGGCCAGGACCGCGTACGTGCGCAGCTCCTCCAGGAGGCTCAGGCCGAGCCGGTTGTGAAGCATGTGCGCGTGCGAGAAGAGGACCATGCCCGGGTGGGTGGGCGACTGCTCCCTGATCTCGTCCGCGTGGGCGGCGATCCGGGCGTGCCAGCCGGCGAAGGGGCCGTGGGAGCCCGGGTCGAGGGTCACCGCCCCCTCGACCCGGGTGATCGTGTCGAGGAGCGCGGCCGGGTGGCCCGCCTCGGCGGCCCAGGCGCGCCAGGCGCCGAGACCGTGGGCGTAGTAGTACGCGCGTTCCGCCGGGTCCCCGAGGGCGGCGGCGACCGCGACGGTGCCGCGCAGGGCGAGGACGGCCCGCTGCCGCTCGCTGCCGACCTTGGGCAGGGCGGCGAGGACGAGGGCGCTGGACAGGGTGAAGAGGGACTCGGCGGCGGGCATGAGGGCCCGGCCGCCGTAGCGCTCGAACTCCGGCTCGTAGACGGCCGGGTGGACGCCGGGGGGCAGCAGGGCCTTCACGGAGGTGTTCTCACCGGTCTCCCCCGCGGCGGCGAGCCGCTCGGCCCCGCTGCGGTAGGCGGCGGGGTCGAGCGGCTCCTCGCCCGGGGCGGGCGCGCCCGCGACGGCCAGGCGCTCGGCGAGGGCGGCCTCCACGCGTGCGCGTGCGGCGGTGTCGAGGTCGCCCACGCGGAGCCGGAGGTGCGGGCCGGACTGCCAGTAGCGGATGAAGAACCACGGGGTGCCCGGGGCGAGTTCACGGATCGTGGGGCCGATGACATCGGTGACGGCCCGGTCGTGTGCCGACCGGGCCGTCGTACCGAGGTGGAGATGCCAGGCGGTCCATGCGGTCGCCCGCGCCGTGGGCGGCGCGGGCGGGGCCGTGGCCGCCGTCGGGATCGGGGTCGGGGTCGGGGTCACGGGGACGCTCCTTCAGAGTCTGAGGTCGAGCAGCGCGCCGCCGGTGTCCTGCGGCACTCCCACGACCACGGACAGGACGATCATCTCGTCGGGGTCCAGGCCGAGGACGCGCTGGGTGGGAATCTCCTTGAAGGCCCGCACGGGACGGGCGAAGAGGCCGGAGGCGGCGGCGGACAGGCAGAGCCCGTGCGCGGCCCAGCCGGCGGCGTGCTGGACGGCGCCCCAGCCGGCGGTCCCGAGGCGCTCGAAGAGCTCCCGGGTCCGTACGGACAGGAACACGGTGAGCGGCGCGTGGCGGATGCCGCAGCCGTTGACGGGCGAGACGCCGTAGCCGTACTGCTCCTCCAGGCGTTCGGGCGCGGTCGCGTCGGCGCGCAGGAGACGCGTGGTGCCGTCCCGGAGCCGGTGGACGCCGTCGGTCTGTCCTGCGACGCCCTTGACGACGGCGGTGACGGTCAACGCCTCGAAGGCGGTGGCGAGTTCGGGGCCGGGCGGTGGTACGGAGAGCCAGCGGGCCGCACTGTCGAGCGCCTCGGCGGGCACGGTCCCGCGCCGGCCGCTCATGCCGTGCAGGGCGCGCGGCATGCGGCCGGAGTGGCGCCGCCACAGCAGTTCCGCCCAGTCCGGCACGGTCGCCGAGGGGCCGAGGCCCGCGGGGACGGCGGTGGTGAGCGGGGCGGGGGCGCCGCCGTAGGTCTGCTCCCGGTTGACGCGGATCAGCTCGGCGAGGGCGGGGTCGGTGCGGGCGAGGTGGGCCGGCGGCCCGGGAACGGAGTCCGTCCCCCGGGCCGGCGCTCCCCGGCCGTCCGCCGGCTCCCCGCCGTCCGCGAGCTCCACGACGAACGGCAGGGACCACGCCCAGGCGTCGTCCAGGCCCAGGGCGGGCAGCAGCCCGTGGGCGCCGGGGCCCGGGAGCCGGAGCCGCGCGGGCACGTCGAACAGTTCGAGGCCGAGGCTCAACGCCCTCAGTACGAAGCCGAGTTCGATGGCGATGAGCGAGCCGCGGAACCACTGGTAGGCGGGCGGCACGGTCGTGTACCGACCGGTGAGCACGACGTTCCCGGCAGGGGCCGCCGGGGCGCCGGTGAGGGCGTGCCGGTCCGGTTCGAGCAGGCGCCACGGCATGCCCGCGCCCCCGTCCACGAAGGCGTGGACGGGGAACAGGCAGCGCGGCGAGGCGTACGGCCGGTGGTCGTTGTAGGGGTTCTCGGGCTCCCTGCGCTGCGGTCCGAAGGCGGTGACGAGAGCGCGGCCGAGCCGGTCCCCGACCGGTTCGGCCGCGCCCCCGCCCCGACCGGCTCCGGGTGGCGGCGCCGGGTAGGGCAGCGCCGCGAGCCGGTCGTGGGTGCCGAGCGGCAGGGCCCGGCGCGGGCCGCCCCCGCGCGGCGGCGGGGGCGGTACGTGCGTGTCGGGCGGCGGTTGCGGCACCCAGGTCCACGGGGGCGCCTCCGGTGCGTCGTCCCCGGCCCCGTACGCGTACCAGAGGGGCTCGCGGGCGATGCTGTTGTCGCCCTCGGGGCCGGGCAGGTCGACCGGGCCGCGCCGGGGCGGAGCCCCGGTGCCGACGCCGGCGTCCGTCGCGCGCGGGGCCGTCGGGGCCGTCACGGGAACGGGTGGGGGTCGAGGGGGAACGCCCGGTGCTCCTGCCCGGTGCCGCGCAGGGCGGCGGTGAGCCGGGGCAGTCCGGCCAGCCGCTGCTGGGCGTGGCCGAAGCACATCGGGACGATGCCGGGGACGACCGCGCGGGCCACGTGGATGCCCGCGTCGGCGTGTTCGCGGCTGGTCTGGTCGACGAGCACGATCCGGTCGAGCCCGGCCTCGGCGAAGAGTCCGCGGACGAAGTCCAGGGCGCCGCGCACGTCCCCGCCGGAGCCGCGCTCCATCCGGCCCGGCCAGTCGGGGAAGGCCTCGTCGAGCGTGACCCGGGGGCCGCCGAGCGCCGCGGTGGCGCGGGCGGCGGTCTCGGGCAGCGAGGAGAAGCGGACGTGGTCCTCCAGCTCCTGGACCAGCCACGGGTCCTCGACCATCGGCTCGACGGTCTCACGGGTCCAGTCGACCGGGTTGGTGACGAGCTGGGCGACCTCGCGCAGGGCGCCGCGGATCGCGGACTGCGGGTCGGCGCCGGAACCGGCCGAGGAGAAGGTGGCGGGGAAGGGGTTGAGCCGGTTCACCGCGAGCACCCAGACGACCGGGAGGCCGATGTCCTGGGTGGCGACGAGCAGGTGCACGTCGAAGCCGCGCGACTCCATCAACTCGATCATGGCGCGGCTGGTGGGGTCGGTGAGGGAGGAGTTCGGGATGGTCGGCAGCGGGGCGGCCCGGTGCCAGGAGAGCAGGAACGCGTCCCGCTCCGCCAGCTCGAACAGCGAGTGCAGGGCGGCCTCTTCGAGGTTGGCGCCGACGGCGCAGCCGCTGGAGGACTCGTAGAAGTAGTGCTTGCGGCCGGGCGTCCCGGCGGCGCGGGCGGCCCTGCGGTCGCGGCGGTGGTTGTACTCGTACTGGTAGAAGGCGTGGTCGGCGGGGACGAGCAGGGCGCGCCCGTCGTCGAGGTCGTGGCCCCACACCCAGTCCATCGGGGTGTCGGCGTCGAACGGCGTGGCCCTGCTGGTCGGGTGGGCGAGCTGCTCGGCCGTGTACTGCCCGAGGCCGGCCGGGTCGACGGCGTGCTCCGCGACCTCGGCGTACGAACGGTGGGTGAGGACGGGGATGTCGTACGGGAAGCCCGCGAGGCGCTCGTACGCCTCCAGGATCGCCACGGGTCCGGTCTCGGCGAAGGTCCGGGCACGGCCGTGGCCCATCGCCGGGGCGTCCGGGACCACGGCCATGCTCATCGCGAACGGGGCGCGGGACTCCCGCAGGAGCGCGCGGACGGGACCGAAGCGGTCGTCGACCAGGCGGTCCTGGAGCACCCCGCGCTCGACGAGCCGGCTGGCGGCGGTGCGGGTGCAGTCGTCCGGGAACGCGGGCCGGTCGGCCGGGGTGAGCGGCGCCGGGGCCTCCGTACCGTCGAGCCGTTCGTACGCCGGTCCGCAGAGCGGGCAGTGGAAGCTGCGGGCGATCCGGTGCCGGCGCAGTCCGCGCGGCGAGACGGAGAAGAGTTCGCCGGGCCCGAGCGGCCGCCTCACCAGGTGCTCCAGGGTCGCCCGGAGCAGTTCGGGGAGGAGCGGCGCGCCCGGCCCGGGGGCGGTGGTCGCGTGCCGCAGGTCGCCGACGAGGGGGTGGTCGGGGACGGTGCGGTCGCGGACCTCGGCGCAGCCGGCGCAGCCGGCGTCGGTGCCGGGCCGCCAGAGCGGCCCCACGAGGACCTCGTCGCCCAGGAGGCGTACGGAGAGGTGGGCCCGGCCGGCGGCGACGGCCTCGTCGAACCGCGCCCGCTCCCACTCGAGGTGCCAGCCGCGGTCGACCGCGACGGTTCCCCCGGGGAGGAGGTCCGCGAGGACGTCGAGCGCGGCGCGCCAGGCCTCGTCGGCGGGGTGGGCGTCGAGCCCGGGGCCCCGGGCGAGGGCCGGGGCGGGGACGGGGGTGAGCGTGTCAGTGGGCATCGTGGGCCTCCACGGGGCCGTACCAGAGGGGAAGCTCGCCGAGCACGGGGTCGTGGCGGAGGGCCTCGCCCCGGTACGTGGTGGCGGTACGGGCGGCCAGTCGGGCGCGGAGGGCGTCCAGGGCGGCGCGGTCGGCGAAGAGCAGGGCGTCGGTGGAGAGCGGGTCGACGGTGCCGGGGCCGTCCGCGGTCTGGGTGCGGGCGAGCGCGGTGCACAGGGCGTTCCGGGCGGCCTCGGCCGCGTCGGCGCCCCAGGCGCGGCCGAGGGTGACGCCGTCGGCGGTCACCTCGGCGAGCCGCCAGTCGAGGCCGGGCACGCCGTGCAGCCGTAGCGCGGGTTCGTGCGGCAGGAGGGCGCGGAGTCCGGCGAGGATCCGCAGGCCCTCCGCGTCGAGACCCTCGCACGCCACGCCGCCCGCGGCCGCGGCGGGAGCGCCCGCCGGGAGGGCCGCGGGCGGCACGTGCGGGGTGGCGGTCTTCGCCGGAAGGGGTGCCGTCTCCCCGGCGAGCAGGCGCAGCGCGCCGTCGAGGAGCCAGTGTTCCCTGGTGAGCCCGGCCGCCGGGGTGGGAGCCCCGGGGATGTGGGCGTGCGGGCCGGCCGCCGGGGTGGGAGCCCCGGGGATGAGGGCCCGCAGGGCCTGCAGGGTGGCCGCCACGGTGGCGGTCTCCTGATGGGCGGCCCAGGCGAGGACCGTGGTCGGGGGGCGGCCGTCGGCGCGGAGCTCGGCGGCGCGCAGGGCGAGCGGCATCTGGGGCAGGTCGGCGCCCTCGGTGAGGGCGAGCGGTCCGGTCCAGCGCGCGGCGAGCGGGGTCGCCGTCTCGCGTGCCTCGTCCGGTTCGGGCCGGGGGTCGGCGGGGGCGGTGCCGAGGGTGAACGGGCCCTCGGTGAGGGAGCCCGGTCGGCCGGTCGCGGCCGCCTGGTGGGCTCCCCCGACGGTGACCCGGTCGGAGACCAGGTCCGTCCCGTGCACGACATGGGCCTCGCCCGTGTCCGACGTACCGGTGAGGGTGTCGATGAGGAGCTGCGCCCCGAGGGCGCCGGCGAGCGCGTCCGCCACGGGGCGGGGCGCGGGCGCGGTGGACTCGGCTGCGGCCCAGGCGCGGGCCCGGTCGTGGAACGCGGCGCGGACGGCCGGGTGTCCGGGGCCGGTGAGGGCGGGGCCGACGAGAGTGACGCCGGTGCCGCCGAGGAGGACGGGGACGACGAGGGGCGCGTCGGCGGACGGTGCCCGACCGCCGTCGTCCTCGCGGATGTCGAGGACCGCGTCCGGGGCGGCGGCCGCCTCATCGGTGCCGGTGAGGACGGTGCCGACCCCCGCCCGGCGCAGACCGCGCACGGCCGGTCCTGTCGCGGTCGCCGGGCCGGTGACCAGGACCGTCGCGGCGCGGAGCCGGGCGAAGGCCCCGTACGGGTCGCCGAGGAGGCCTTCGAGGCGGGCGAGGGACTCGGCGTGCCGCTGCCGTACGCCGGCGGGCGGTTCGGGCGCGGTGTGCGCGGCGGGGTCGAGGAGCAGTCCGTTCTCGCGGAGCTTGTCGACGAGGAGACGGACGGCGGGGCGGGCGCGTTCGGTGCCGATCTCGGCGACGAGCGCGTCCTCGTCGGTGCCGTCCTCCAGGAGCGGCACGCAGCCCTGGGCGACGGCGTGCAGGACCTCGGAGCCGCGCAGCACGAACTGGGCGCGGGCGCCGCTGAAGTAGACCCCGCCGGGGACGGGTGCGTAGTGCAGGTCGGGGCGCGTCCTGAGCGCCGCTCCGGGCTTCGTCATCGCTCCTCCGCCTCGGTCGTCGGGTGGTAGGTGAAGCGGCCGCCGGCGGTCCTGCCGACCTCGACGACCCACTCGGTGGCGTGGGTGCCGTCGACGACGCCGGGCAGCGCCTCCTCCAGGTAGCTGCCGCCGGTGTCGGCGCCGCGGCGCTCCAGCATCCGGGGCAGGACGCGCGCGCCGAGCGCGCTGCTGAGGTCCACGTACTGGGGCTTCTGCTGGAGGCGCTTGGACTGGATGTCGGGGGCGCCGACGGAGAGCGGGCCCTCGTCCTCGGGGACGGTCTTGATGACGACCTCCTCGGGGACGCCGTACTTGGCGCGCCAGGCGTTGAGGGCGAGGAGCCGTTCGTGCTCCTCGGGCCCGGCGGCCAGGGCGGTGCCCAGTTCCTCTCCGCCGTACCAGCGGCGGCGGCCGATGAGGACGTCGCCGACGGCCATCCGGGGCGCGACGCGGGTCGTCGAACGGTCCCAGGGGGTGGCGGCGTGCCAGCTGTTGGGGAGGGCGTTGAAGAGGCGGCCGCTGATGGCGAGGCCGGAGGCGACGGAGAGCGGCGGCGGGAAGAGGCCGGGGTGGCCGGTGCCGAGCGGCAGGACCCGCAGCGGGGCGCCTTCGGCGTCCTCGACGCGCAGGGAGTCGGTCTCGGGGTCGTGGGCGAGCCGCAGTCCGAACCAGTCGTCGGGGGTGAGGCCGCCGGGCAGGATCGGTGTGTGGGCGTTGACGTTGAGGCGGTGCAGGCCCAGGTCCTCGGTGACGCGGGCGCCGTCGTAACCGTAGACCCGGCGCACGTGGTCGGCGAGGCGGGGCAGCGCGCGGCCGCCGAGGCGCCGGTCGGCCTCCAGGAAGCGGGCGTAGAGCATGCCGTGGCCCGGCAGTCCGTCGTTGAGGACGAGGTGGCCGTCGCCGCGCTGGAGCAGGATGCCGTAGATCAGCGGGTCGCGGCGGAAGCGTTCCGGCAGGTCGCCGGTGAGGCCCGCGACCTGCTCCGGGCTGATGCGGAGGGTGTCGTCGCCGCGCTCGACGGCCTGGCCGATGAGGGCGTGGAGCGTCTCGGTGACCTCGCGGCGCAGCTCGTAGATGCGCTCGAGTGAGCCGTCGGCGGGGCCGATGCCCTTGAGGGCGGTCGGGTCGCCGGGGCCGTCGGGGCCGTACACGGCGGCCATGGCGGCGGCGCGGCGCGAGACCTCGCCGACGACGAAGGGGGCGTTGGCGGCGAGCGGGACGTTCGCCCCGGGGCCGAAGCGCTCGACGAACGCGGCGGTCATGAGGACGCGCACGTCGTGGAGCCAGTCGAAGACGGTGAGGAGTTCGACGGCCGGGCCGAGGTCCTTCAGCGACTCCTTCCAGGGTTCCGTGGCCACCTTGAGCGGCGGCATCACGTAGTCCTCCTCGACCGTGACGTGGGCGGGGCGGCCGGCGGCGTGGCTGAGTTCGCCGAGGGCGCCGCGCAGCTCGGCGAGCGCGTCGCCGCGTTCGGCGGCGGGCGCGGCGGTGAAGGCGGGCAGGCCCGCCCTGACGCGGTCGGTGAGCCGCTTCGTCACCGGGCGGGGGTCGTCGGGGGTGAGCAGGACGTCGTAGTCGGTGGAGCCGTCCTCGGCCTCGTGGAAGGTGCAGAGGAGGCCCTGTGCGACGGCGCCGCGGACCTTCTGGTCGGCGTCCTCGGCGGCGATGCCGGAGCGTGCGGCGACATGGGCGACGACGGACGGGAAGGGGCGGGGGCCCATGGAGACCGCGTCGAGGAGGTCTCCGGCGGGGCCGTCGAGGGAGACGGCGGCGCGGCGCATCCCCTCGGGGGCGGGCTTGAGGAAGAACAGCTTCCCGGCCGCCGGGTCGGGCGCGGAGGTCGGCGGCAGGCCGATCCACATGTCCTCGATGGCCCGGTCGGCGGGGTCGGGCAGCCCGCCGAGCACGTAGTTGAGCATCACGCGGTCGAGGCCGGGGAAGGCGGTCGCGCCGCCGAAGCCCGCCTCGTCGGGTCCGGGGGCGGCCGGTTCGGGCTCGGCGATGCCGACGGCCGTGAACCGGGCGAGCGGGCTCGTACGGACCATGGCGCGGGTGACGTACTGGATGAGGCCGCGCTCGGACTTGCGGGACTTGGAGGGGACCTTGCCGGGGGCCCGGACGGCGGCGCGGTAGCGCTCGGCCTCCTGGTGGACCTCGGGGGCGACGAGGGCGAGGGAGCGCAACAGGTCGGCGTCGCCGAGGAGTCCGGCGAGGACTCCGCGCTCGCGCTCGGCGGCGTCGGGGTAGCCGGCGACGAGCTCCTCGCGGATCCGCTCGCGCTCCTCGCGGGCTTCGCGCCAGGCGTCGATCGCGGGGGTGGCGGGCTCCGGCGCCTTCTTCGGGGCCTTGCCGCTGTTCACGGCGCGGCGCAGGGCGATCAGTTCGCGCCGTTCGGCGTCGTCGGTCGCGGCGCCGATCCGCTCGTACAGCTCGTCGGACGCGGCGGCGGAGGCCTCGGCGAGGGTCTGCTCGGCGGCGGTGACGAGGACGAGCAGACGGCGCAGTTCGGCGTCGGCGAGCCGGGCCCGGCGCAGCGGGTTCACCCGCAGGAACCAGAGGGGCTCGGGGGCGGGCGCCGCGGGCGCGCTCGTCGGTGCGTCCGCGTGCGCGCTCGTCGGTGCGTCCGCGGGCGCGGTCGTCGGCACGGTGTTCTGGCCGGGCGTCGGTACGGTCGCCGGCTCGGGCGGCGCGTCCCCGCGCGGGTCCGTGGGGATGCCGATCACGGGGGCGGTCATCGGAGGGCTCCCTCAGGGGCGGTGCCCGGAGCGGCGCTCGGGGCGGGGGTGGCGGAACTCGGGTTCCCGGCAGGGGTGTTCGCGGCGAGGCGTGCGCGCCAGGAGACGCCGAGGACCTCGTCGACCGTCTCGGCGACGGCGAAGCAGGTGTAGTAGCGCTGCATCGGGGAGACGGTGAGCAGCGGCAGCTGCTCGTAGAAGAGGTTCGTGAGGAGCCGGAAGGAGGCGAACCACGGGGACGGGGCCGAGGTCACGCCGGCCTCGCCGACGGTCCGGTGGAAGTCGCTGTCGGGCTGCTCGCCCTGCGGGACGACGGTGGTGGCCCCGGGCGGCCCCATCTCGGAGCGGTCGAGCCCGGCGGTGGCACCGTCGAGCAGGTCGAGCGTGAGGGTGCCGGCGGCGACCGCGCTCTCCAGCGCCCCGGCGCCGTAGGCGAGTCCGGTGCGCCAGGCGGCGGCGGTGGCGGAGACCTCGCCGTTCAGCCGCTGCTCGACGACCCGGCGGAGCACGGGCGCGTCCTTGGCGAGGCGCTGCTGGAAGACGGGGCGTACGTCCTTGGTGGGCGCGGCCCAGGCGAGGAAGGCCTCGACGTGGGAACGGGGCGAGAAGACCCCGTATCCGAGGCCGAGGGTGTGGGTGTCGGCGAGCGCGACGAAGGCCTCGGCGAGCCGGAGCGTGCCGGAGCCGGGCTCGCCGGCGAGGTCGTCGATCGTCCGCAGGAGCGCGGGGGTCAGGGCCCCGTGCACGACGGTGCGGAAGCGGTCGAGGCGCGGGTCGCGGGCGGCGGCCGCGGAGGGCCCGCCGGTCTGTCCGCCGTCCCGGCCGCCTGGCGCGATCCGCTCGACGGCGCCGTGCTCGCGCAGCGGCAGGTAGGGCGGCTGGACGGCCTCCAGGCGGCCGAACTCGCGGGCCTGGTCGAGGTAGGTCTCCTCGGTGAGGGCCCGGGGCGGGTCGAGCGGGCCGGCGTCCAGGGCCCGGGCGACGCCGTCCCAGTCGGGGCCGCCGCCCGGGACGCCGGTGGCGTCGCGGGCGAGGATGTCGACGTGCGGCCCGTGGAGCCACCCGCGGCGCAGCTGGACGGCGGGAGCGCCCGCCTCGTTCAGCGCGCGGGCGACCGGTACGACGTACCGGGCGAGCCAGGCCGGTGTGACCGGCATCCGTGTGTGCAGCCGCACTCCCGTCAGGCCGTCGGAATCCGGCTTCACGGCAGTGCGCTCCAGCGCATCAACCCCCATGCTTTCGCACCTTCCGAGAATTCGAGAACAACGTCCTGGACTTTCTTTCACTTCCGGCCGCAATCATGTGCCGAGGAAATGCGGGGCGATAGGGGAAAGGGATCCGGGCTGACATGTGTCACCCTTTCCGTGACGCTCGGGCCACGGCTCCGTTCGAGACGGGTCCGAGTCGGACTGGCTGAAAATAGACAACGCGGTCGGATCATCGCGGAGCGTCGTTGTAGGGTCCGCGCCATGACTACGGAAACCACCGACGCCGAGTGCCTGGCACTCACGCGTAATCTGCGCCGTCGCGGCGCGATCGTCCTCGCCGTCTTCGCCCTCGTATGGGCCTTCGCGGGCGGTTCGGGGATAGCGGCGGTGCCCGTGTCCGTCGCGGTCGGCGTCGTCGCCGCCGTCGTGACCGCCGGCGCGGTGGTGTTCGCCTTCCGGGGCACCGCGGGTCCGGTGACCCGTCTGGTCCGCCTGCCGGAGAAGTGGAACCGGGGGGTCGGCCTGGTCAACATGGCCGAGCTGGTGGCGATCTTCGCGGTGATCGCCGCGTCGAACGCCTCGGGTCACCCCGAGTTCATCCCGGTCGGGATCTGCCTGGTCGTGGGCCTGCACTTCTTCCCGCTCGCCCGCCTCTTCGACCAGGGGCAGTACAAGTGGACCGCGATCTTCCTGACGGCGGTCGCGCTGGTGGGGCTCGTCGTCCTGGCGGCCGGCACCACCGCGGAGACGATCCGCACCGTGGTGGGCTTGGGCGCGGCCCTCGTGCTGTGGGCCTCGTCCTTCCACGTGGCCCTGCGCGGCTGACGGCCCGCACCCCCCGAAGACACCGAAACGCACGCGAGGATGCGCCACCCGGCCGGAGCCGGGCGGTCGCATCCTTCGTGCGTCGTGCGTTCAGCCTCGGTTACCCGGTCAGCAGGCCGAGCAGGTGGAGGAGGACGACGACGAGGTGCCGATCGAGCCGCTGGAGGCACCCATCTCCGGGAGGGCCACGCCCTGGGCGACCTCGAGGGTCTCCAGCTCCGCGACGTCGAAGTTGTCGAAGGCCGCGTCGTCGCCGTTCTTGATGTCGTCGATGCTCATGGTGTGTTTCCTTTCAGCGTTTCGGTTGGGGGAGGTTCAGCAGGCGGAGCAGGTGGAGGAGCTGGAGGACGAGGTGCCGATCGAGCCGCTGGAGGCACCCATCTCCGGGAGGGCCACGCCCTGGGCGACCTCGAGGGTCTCCAGCTCGTCGACGTCGAAGTTCTCGAACGCCTTGTCCGCGTCCTGGCCCTGCTTGATGTCGTCGATGCTCATTCTGAATTCCTTTCCGAATTCTTCTCGGCAACCGTTCGGCTGCAACACCAATAATGCTGACCGACCATCCCCCGCACCAGCCTTTCCGAGCTCTGCCTGACGTTTATCACGCCCGGAATAACCGGCGTCACGCCGGAAGGGCTCAGGGGTTCTCGGGAAGGGACCACTCGGGGCTGTTGAGCATCCGCCACCCTTCCCCCGGCTCACCTGCGACGGAGTCGTCCGGACGCCGGCTGCCGAGCAGGAAGTCGCCCACCGAGGACTCCTGGAGGTAGTCCAGGCCGAGCACCCGCGCGGACATGTCGGCGTCACCGTTGCCCAGCGCGCAGGGGGCGAGACCGAGGGCCGTCGCCACCAGGTACATCGTCTGGTAGAGCACGCCCGTGTGCCGGAGCGTGGTCGCGTAGGCGATGGCCCGGTACTTCCACGACATGCGCTGGAAGCGGGCCGTGACGGTGACGAGGACGTCGGGACGCGCCTCCATGCCGGTGGCCCGGGAGGCCACGTGGAAGAGGGACTCGCGGTCGGCCTCCTCCTCGTTGCGCAGGACGAGCCGGTGGCCGACGGGGTCGTAGTAGTAGATGCCGGGTGCCAGGCCCTCGCAGCGCCGCACGGTGACGTACAGCTCCAGCTCGTACCCTTGGCCGCCGCTCGGGTAGGGGCGGGAGACGACCTCGTCGCGGTCGCTGCCGGGCTCCGGCGTGTAGTGGGCGCGGACGCGGGCGACGCGGTAGAGGAACTCGCCGAGCTGGCGGGCGGTCATCTCCTGGTCGCCGTAGCCCCGGATGGACCGCCGGGTCTCGATCGCCGTGGTGAGGGACGGGTCGTGCGCGGCGATCTCCTCACGGGTCGGCCGGTGGAGGGCCACGGCGGGGCCCTCGGGGACGGGGCGTACGGCCGGCCGGGGCTCGATGGCTCCCCGGTGGGGGTAGACGGCGCCGAACACGTCGTCGTACCGGCCGGAGCGGATGCGCGAGTGGAAGAGGAGGTCGTGGAAGTCCCACTGCCGCAGGACGGGCTCGCCGTCCGAGGCGAAGACCCCGTCCTCGTCGGCGAGTTCGGCGAATCCGGCGCCCACGAGGTGGCCGAGGACATCGGCGGTGCCCGCCTCGTCGAGACCGGCGTGCGCACCGAGGCGGGCGGGGGTGCCGGGCTCGCCGAGCGCGGCGGCCAGGGTCCGGGCGGCGGGGTCGGTGAGCACCGCCCGGAACTTGACCAGCGGCGACTCCAGGACGAGGGCGCCTTCACGGCTGCGGCAGAAGGCGAAGCGGGAGAGCCGTACGGTCGCGTCGGCGGGGACGGGGACCGGCGCATGGGCGGCGTCGCGCGCCACCGGCTCCAGCCGGAGCAGCTCGCGGTTCCCGCCGCGGGTCAGGACGGCGTGGGCCACCAGGTGCCGGGCGCGGTCGAGGACCCGCTCGAACCCGACGCGCTCGGCGGGGCGGAGCCCCTCGTACAACTCCTCGACGGGCAGGGGCCCTTCGGCGAGCCGCTCCAGGGCGGTCCGGACGCCGTCCCGGACGGGGCGGAGGGCGAGTGAGGTGGCGGGCCCGGCGAGCGTGGCGACGTCGCCCTCCTCCGGGGCGAAGAGGACGCGCACCCCTCCGGTGAACGCCGGGACGGCGAGGGCGGGTTCGAGGGGACGCGGGCCGGTGTCCGCGGGTGTCTGCGTGGTCTGCACGGTGCCTCCGTGGGCGCGAGGATGACGGTCCGGCGCCGGGGCCGTGCGGCCCCGGAGGCCGGCGGACGGGAAGGCGCCGTACGCAGGGCAGACGCCGGGCACCACTCTCGCGCGGGGAGCGCGCGCCTGATCCGCGGCCGCCGGATCCGGTGACATTTCCCGGCAGTCGCGTGACGGACCGCATTTCGGGCCGTGACTCTCGTCATCCCGGAGTGCCGGATTCCCGTACCGACCGGCGGAAATGACCGAGGTCATCGATCGCGTGACACATGCAAGAACCGGGGCGAGCGCGCTCGGAGTTCCGGCGTTTCGCGCCCATGCTCGGAGAACGAATTCACCACCGTTCCCGGAAGACCGTCACGTTAGGAATCCGCTGTGTTCTCTCGCCGCAACGCGATACGACTCGGACTCACCGCCGGTGCCGTCGGCGCTGTCGGCGCGGCCGGCGGGGTGTTCCAGAGCCTCACCTCCGGTACGCAGGCGGTGGCCGCGGAGCCGCCCGCCGGCCCGCCCGCGGTCACCCCGTTCACCGTCCCGCTGCCCCGGCCCCGGGTCCTCGCCCCCTACCGGCGGACCCGGTCGGCCGACTACTACGCGGTCACCATGCGCAGGGCGCGGGTCGAGATCCTGCCCGGTCTGCGGACCGAGGTCCTGACGTACAACGGCACCTTCCCCGGCCCCACCATCCGGGCCCGCAGCGGGCGGACGGCCGTCGTGAAGCAGATCAACGCGCTCTCCGCGCCGACCTCGGTCCACCTGCACGGCGGGAACAACCCGCAGGACCAGGACGGCGGGATGATGGACCTGATCCAGCCGGGCCGGTCGAAGACCTACGTGTACGCCAACCGCCAGGTCGGCGCCACGCTGTGGACCCACGACCACGCCCACCACATGGAGTCCGAGCACGTCTACCGGGGCCTTTCCGGGCTCTACCTCCTCGGCGACGAGGCCGAGGACGCGCTCGGACTGCCCTCGGGGCCGTACGAGGTGCCGCTGATCCTCCGGGACGCGCACTTCGACGCGGCGGGGCAGATGGTCTACACGATGGACGACGCGCTCAACCGCACGACCATCCTGGTCAACGGGGCCCCGTGGCCGTACATGAAGGTCAAGGCCCGCAAGTACCGCTTCCGGATGGTCAACTCCTGCAACCTGCGCATCTTCGTGATGGCGCTCTCCGACGGCAGCCCCATCATCCACGTCGGCTCGGACGGCGGGCTGCTGCCGGCGCCGGCGCCCTCGCCGGTGATCGTCCTCTCCCCCGGCGAGCGCGCCGACTTCGTCGTCGACTTCTCGCGGTACGCGCCGGGCACCCAGGTCACCCTGGCGAACATGCTGGGCCCCGGGCCGACCGAGCTCGTCGGGCAGATCATGCGCTTCGACGTCGAGGAGAAGGTGACCGACACCAGCCGGGTGCCGGACGTCCTCGCCACCCTGCCGCCGCTGCCCACGCCGACCGTGGAGCGGAGCTTCGAACTGCGGATGGACGAGCCGGGCACGGGCCACCTCGCGTACATCAACGAGAAGACCTTCGACCACGACCGGATCGACACCGAGATCGCCTGGGGCTCCACCGAGGTGTGGACGGTCAAGAACACCAGCACGACCGTCCCGCACAACTTCCACACCCACCTGGTGCAGTTCCGGATTCTCGAACGGGACGGAATGCCGGTCTATCCGGCGGAGGCCGGCCTCAAGGACACCGTCCTCCTCTTCCCGGGGCAGACCGCGAAACTCCAGCTGACCTTCGACACCCATCGCGGGGTCTTTCCCTATCACTGCCACATGATCGACCACAGCGCCATGGGAATGATGGCGCAGATGCGCGTCTCCTGAATTTCTTCCGCACCTCTGAACTCCTCGTTCCGGAAAGGAGGAACCATGTACGTACGCCGCATTCTCGACGCTCTCGGAAAGGACCCGGGGCGCGTGGTGATCCACCGCGCCGACGAGGCCGTCACCGCCGGCCGGCTCGCCGGCTCGGTGCGGGCCACCACGGCCCTGCTGCACTCCCGCGGCGTCCGCCCCGGTGACACCGTCGCCGTGCTGACGGGCCCCAACCGGCCGCTGATGCTCGGCGCCCGGTACGCCGTCCATCTCCTGGGCGCCACCTCCGTGTACGTACGGTCGATGAATCCGCGTACCGACACGGAGACCTTCTCGGTCGCCACCCAGGCCCAGCTCCTGGAGGACCTCCGGGTGTCGGTGCTGCTCGTCGACGACGAGAGCGCCGAACGCGGCGACTGGCTCACCCGCCGCGTCCCGGCCGTGACCGCGCTGACCGTCCCCTGGGGGGCGGCGGCCGGATCCACCGAACCGCTGCCGGCGCGACTCCCCGAGCCGCGCCCGGACGACCTCGCGACCGTCGAGTTCACCAGCGGGAGCACCGGCCGGCCGAAGATGGTCGCCCAGCGGTACGACACACGTGAGGAGCTCGTCAGCCGTCTCGCACATGGCCTCGATCCCCGGGGACCCGCGACGCTGCTGTCCGTCACACCGATCAGCCACACCACCGCGCCGATGGCCGACGCGGTGCTCGCGAGCGGCGGACGGGTCGTGCTGCACGACGAGTTCGACGCGGGTGACGCCCTGGACGCCTTCGAGCGGCACGGGGTCACCGACGTCTACCTCGCCGTCCCGCACCTCTACCGGCTCCTGGACCATCCGGCCGCCCCGCTCACCGATCTGTCGTCACTGCGCCGCATCACCTACAGCGGCACCCCGGCGGCGCCGGCGCGGGTGGCACGGGCCGTCGAGCTCTTCGGCGACGTGCTCATCCAGGTGTACGGGACGACGGAGGCGGGCGGCATCAGCAGCCTCAACCCGCTGGACCACCGCGAGCCGGAGCTGCTCGGCTCGGCGGGCCGTCCGTTCCCCTGGGTGCGGGTGGAGATCCGCGGCCCCGGCGGCGGCCCCCAGGTGGAGCGGGGGGTGTCGGGCGAGATCTGGATCAGCTCGCCGACGGTCACGGCCGGCTACCTCGGCGACGAGGAACGCACCGGGACCGTCTTCCGCGACGGCTGGCTGTGCACCGGCGACCTGGGGCACTGGGACCGGTACGGCTACCTCCGGCTCGACGGCCGGGTGGGCGACGTGATCAAGCACGGCGGGCTCAAGCTGGACCCGGCGGCCATCGAGGCGGCGCTGATGCGCCATCCGCAGGTGCGCCAGGCCACGGTGTTCGGAGTGCGGGACCGCGACTGGGTGGAGCAGGTGCACGCGGCCGTCGAGCTGTACTCGGGAGCCGGGCAGACCTCCTGCGACCTGCGGGGATACGTGGCCGCGGCGCTGACTCCGGAGCACACTCCGGTCCGCGTCTCGGTCTGGCCGCGGCTGCCGCTCACGCCCTCGGGCAAACCGGACCGCGCCTATCTGCGCTCCGTCTCGCCACCGGACCCCGCCGCGTCCGCCGCCCACGCCACCGCGGGAGGCGCCCCGCACGCCACGGTCACGGGTGCCCCGCACGCCACGGTCACGGGCGCTCCGGCGGCCACGGGCACGGGCGCCCCGACCGCCACCGCCCTCCGCGGCGCAGGCGCCCCGCGCGTCGGCGGGCCGGCCCTCAGCTCCCCGCGCGGAGCCACCGCGCGGGACGACCCCGTCCGCGTGAGCGGCGCGGGTCACCAGCCCGATCACGCCTCCTCGCGAACCAGAAAGGGCGTTCCATGACCGGTTTCGGCCACTTCGCCCGGTCGCTGCGGCTACGGCGGCTCTACCGCCACAGCACGGCCGGCCTGATGATCACCCCTCTCGACCATTCGATCCACGACGGTCCCGTGGTGCCGAAGGGCACCACGCTCGACCAGCTCGCCGCCCGGATCGCGGCCGGCGGCGCCGACGCCGTCGTCGTGCACAAGGGCAGCGTCCGGCACATCAGCCCGGAGCGGTTCGCCGCGATGTCGCTGATCATCCACCTCAACGCGAGCACCAGCCAGGCGCTCGACCCCAACGCCAAGTACGTCGTCGCCGGCGTCGAGGAGGCCCTGCGCCTCGGCGCGGACGCGGTCAGCGTCCACGTCAACCTCGGCTCCGACGACGAGCGGCAGCAGATCGGCGACCTCGGCCGGATCGCCGACGCCTGCGACCGCTGGAACCTGCCGCTGCTCGCGATGGTGTACCCGCGCGGGCCGCGGATCAGCGACCCCCGGGACCCGGCGGTCGTCGCGCACGCCGTGACGATCGCCGCGGACCTGGGCGCGGACCTGGTCAAGACCGTCTTCCTCGGATCCACCGCGGAGATGCTCGACCTGACCGCGGCCTGCCCGGTGCCGGTGCTCGTCGCCGGCGGACCCGCCCTGGAGAAGGAGGAGGACGTCCTGGCGTACGTCAGGGACGCCATCGCCGGAGGGGCGGGCGGGGTGGCCATGGGCCGCAACATCTTCCAGGCCAAGGACCCGCGCGCGCTGGCGGCCAAGGTCGCCAGGATCGTGCACCACTTCCCCGAACAGCACTTCACCACCGTCCCGTTCAGCGAGTCGGGCGGCCGGGAGCGGCTTCACAGCGAACGCCTCACCCCCGACCACCTCGACGGCACACCGCTCGACGACCCGCACCACGAAGACACCCCTCTCGACGGCCCGTCGCTCGACGGCTCGTCTCTCGACCATCTGACAGGAGGTCCGCATCATGACGGACGCCAAACTGTGCTGGCTTGACATCCGTGAGGCCGGCGCCGCCACCGCCGCCGTCCTCGAGGAGGCCGTGCACCAGAAGATCGACGGCATCGTCGCCGCCGACCCGGCCGTCTTCGCCGGTCTGCCGCCCACCGTCCGCAAGGTCCTGCTCTTCGAGGACGGCGCCGCCACCGTGCCCGCCGACCTGGGCGACGCCGACGTCGTGATCGTCCCCGGCCCGAAGGACGGCCGGGCCGAGCTCGAAGCGGCCCACCCGGACGTGCAGTTCGGGCGGTACGTGGAGATCGTCGACGCCGACACCCTGGAGGACGCCTGCCTGGCGGCGCGTCTCGAGGCGTGGAGCGTCCTCGACTTCCGCGACCCGACGAAGATCCCGCTGGAGATCGTCATCGCGGCCGCCTCGGGCGCGCCCGGTTCCATCGTGACGACGGCCGCCGACACCGAGGAGGCCGAGATCCTGTACGGCGTCCTGGAGCACGGCTCGGACGGTGTCCTGATGCGGGGCCGTACGGTCGGCGACGCGACGGCCCTGCGGACCGCGGCGACCGCGCACGGCGGGGAGATCTCCCTGGTCGAGCTGGAGGTCACGGCGACCACGCACATCGGCATGGGCGAGCGTGCCTGCGTCGACACCACGACCCACTTCCGCAAGGACGAGGGCATCCTGGTGGGCTCCCACTCCAAGGGCATGGTCCTGTGCGTCAGCGAGACCCATCCGCTGCCGTACATGCCGACCCGTCCGTTCCGCGTCAACGCGGGTGCCCTGCACTCCTACACCGTGGGGCAGAACGGCCGCACCCACTACCTGAGCGAGCTGCACGCCGGCAGTTCCGTCCTGGCGGTCGACGTCGACGGCCGTACGCGGCCCGTCAGCGTCGGCCGGGTGAAGATCGAGACGCGTCCGCTCATCTCCATCGACGCGGTCGCGCCCAGCGGCCAGACGGTCAACCTGATCCTCCAGGACGACTGGCACGTCCGGGTCCTCGGCCCCGGCGCCTCGGTGCTCAACAGCACCGAACTCAAGCCGGGCGACCGCATCCTGGGTCACCTGCCGACGGCCGACCGTCATGTCGGCTACCCGATCAACGAGTTCTGCCTGGAGAAGTAGGAGCGCACGGAGCGCCCTGCTCCACCCTGTCGTGAAGCCCCGCCCCGGCACGCCTCGTGCCGGGGCCGGCGCGCGTCCGGACTCCTCCGCCGTCCTCACAGCAACCCGCATTCCGCCGCGATGCGCGCCGCGTCGAACCGGTTGCGGCCGCCGAGCTTCTTGATCGCCGCCGAGGTGAGGTTCCGTACCGTCCCCGCCGCGAGGTAGAGCTCGCCCGCGATCTCCTTGACGGTCGCCCCGCCCGCGGTCAGCCGCAGGACGTCGGTCTCCCGGACGCTGAGCACGGTCTCCCCCGCCGCCGGTGTCCGCAGCAGTCCCGGGTCGACGGTGAGGCAGCCCCCCGCCACTCCCACGAGGGTGGTGATCAGCTGCGGCAGCCGGGCCGTCTTCGGTACGACTCCGAGCGCTCCGGCGGCCACCGCCCGGTCCACCACGGACGGGGTGGCCGAACCGACCATCAACGCCACTCCGCAGCTCGGATGGTGCGAGCGCACCTCGGTGGCGGCGTGCAGCGCCTTGCCTCCCATCGTGCTCTCGCCGAGCAGGAGCACCGTCGGCCGGTGCCGCTGGACGGCCGGGAGCACCGCCTCGAAGGTCGTGGCGAGCCCCACGACGTCCAGGCCGTTGGTGCCGTTCAGGGTCTCGGCGAAGGCCTCCAGGACCAGTTGGTGGTCACCGGCCACGACGACGCGAATGGACATCTCTCTCCCCGTGGTGACTTCTGTGGTGCCTTCTGTGTGGTGTGTGTGCGGTGGTGACGGCGGTGCCGGGCGCCGTGTGTCTCAGCGGATCGTCGCCCGCGCCGCGTCCGCGGCCAGGCCGTCGACGACGGCGCGGAGCCAGCCGCGGTCGCCGGCCGTCGTCAGGTCCGGGCCGGCGGCGCCGACCGGGGTGTGCTCGATGTGCCGGGCGCCGGGCGGCAGCGCGGCCGCGAGCGCGGCCGACACGGCGCGGAAGGCGCGCAGCAGTTCACCGGGGGCGTCCGGCGCCGGCAGCACGACGACGGCGGCGTTCACCGGGCCCGCGTCGGCGGCGATCTGGCCGGGCAGCCGGCCCGCCTCGGCCGGATCGCGGATGTCGATGCGGTACGGCAGGGCGAGCAGGCCCGCGTCGTTGAGCGCCTTGCAGAGGAAGGCGGCGTTGGTGGCGGCGTCGTCGCCGCGGTCCGGGTGACCGGCGCCGACGACGGCGACGATCGCCCCCGCGGCGCTCAGCCGTGTCGCGAGCTCCCGGCCGATGCCCGTGGTGGCATCGACGACGAGGACGACGAGACCGTCGAGCCGCGGCGGGGAGGAACCGGTCTGGAGCACGTGACGTCCCTTTCGAGGAGATCGTCGAACGGGTAGCGTGATGATCGTGTGAATGGGGTGAATCGGGTCGCTCGGGCGCTGGAGCGCGGAACCCGGTTCGGCACTCCGCCCCGAACGACCCTGGGGCGGTACGACCATTGGGGGACACCGTGGACGAGGTCTCGTCGCTCGACCAACACACGCTGGGCGTGTACCGCGCGATCCTGTTCCACAAGGAGCACGATCCCGAGCGCCTGGCGAAACTGCTGAGCTGCACGACGGAACAGGTGGAGGAGGCGCTCGACCTGCTGACGCGGCTCTCCCTGCTCGCGCCGTCCCGGGACAGTCCGGGCCGGATGCGCGCGGTGAACCCGTCGCTCGGTCTCAAGGTGCTGCTCCAGCGGGAGGAGCGCGAACTCGCCTCGCGGCAGCAGCGGATCGAGCAGAATCGTGCCGCCCTCGCCGCTCTCGCGGCCGAGTACACGGCATCGGGCCGCTCGGGCGGTCTCGACGGGGCGGAGCACCTCGACAACGTCGACGACATCCGTACCCGCCTGGAGGCCCTCGCCGAGTCCTGTACGCGCGAGTCGCTCGCCTTCCATCCCGGCAAGGCCCTCACGGAGGAGTCCGTAGAGGCCGGCCGGCCCCTGAACGAGCGGGCGATGGAGCGGGGCGTCCGCTTCCGGACCATCTATCTGGACAGTGTCGCGGGTGACCGGGTCACCCGGGCGCACGCCCAGTGGATGGCGGAGCGCGGCAGCGAGATCCGTACCTCGCCGACGCTTCCGATGCGGTTGCTGATCGTGGACACGGCGGCGGCGGTGGTCGCCGGGCTGCCCGGTCAGGCCCAGCCGTCCGCGCTGCTCTTCAGCAGCCAGCCGGTGGTCCTGGCCATGCGCGCCCTGTTCGAGGCCTACTGGGAGCACGCCTCCCCGCTGAACGGCCCGGGGGACGCCCTGCCCGGCGGGCTCACCCCGCAGGAGCGCAAACTGCTCCAGCTGCTGGCGAGCGGTCTCACCGACGAGGCCGTGGCGCGGGCGCTGGGCATCGGGGTGCGGACGGAGCGGCGGATCGTGGCCGACCTGATGGAGCGGCTGGGTGCGTCGAGCAGGTTCGAGGCGGGGGTGCAGGCGACCCGCCGGGAGTGGATCTGAGACCCGGAGCGGAGCCGGAGCGGTGCGGCGGCCGTGGCGGCGGTCGTGACGTGCATGGCGGTCAGTCCCTGGGGGCGATCGGCCAGACGAAGTCGTCCGGGATGTCGATGACGCAGGGCAGTCCGGGGAGCGTCGGGACGCAGGGGAAGTCCGGCATCTGCGGGTGCGGCGGCGTCGGCCAGACGAAGTCGTCACCGCGCTGGGCGACCGTGTTCGGGGCGGTGGGGGCGGCCTCGGCCGGGGAGGCGATCACCAGTCCGCCGAGGACGGCGGCGGCGACGGCGGCGAGGACACTGCTTGCGCGGCGGGAGCGACAGGACATGTGGGTCTCCGTTCCGGGTTCGGATGCGGTACGAGTGCGGCGTACGTGCGTGTCAGGAGGTCCTTGGCGGCCGGTGACTTTTCAGCCGTCCCGGCCGCACACCTAGAGGAAATCACCGCGGGGCCCCGGCTGTCCGCTTCCGGACAGGCCAGGAAGCTGCCTGGCAACGAGCTGCCTCACGACCTGCGGGAAAGAGCGGGGTCGGGCCTTGGGCGGACCCCCTGGTTCCGGCCAAAAGGCCAGGTGGGGGGCGCATCCGAGAGCGTTCGCGCGCCGGGCAGGGATCCGGCCACGGGCATGTGGTGCAGCGAGTTGCCACGGGCACGGAGCGGCCGGGGGACGGACCGCGTGCCTCCGGACGGCGGGCGGGGGAAGGGCCGGGGACGCGGGGAAGGCGACCGGGGAACGCCCGGGGGAACGGTTCGGCGCCGGCCCGGCACCACGGCCGGCGGCGCCCGGAGGGGGCGGCGGCGAGACGGCCGGGCGGGAGCGAGGTGCCTGTCAGGGGCTGGAACGTCTGCGGGTGGGCGCGCGCGGCGCCTCGGCGCGCGAGCGGCAGGACGGCCGACCCGGGGCGCGGGAGGGCGGCGCGGGATGGCGGCGCGGAGGGCGGCGCGGAGGGCGGCGCGGAGGGCCGCAAGAACGGGGGCGCCGGCCGCGACGGGGACGGGGCCCTCGCGGAGCGCGTACGAGACGGGTCCGGGAGGCGTCACCGGACGGTCGTCACCGGGCCCCGGACGGGCGGCAACTCAGCGTTGCGCCGCCCGTCGGGGCGGGCTGGTCACGCCTTGTTGTAGTGCGCCCAGAACTCGTCCCAGGAGAGCACGCCGTCACCGTTGGCGTCGCGCTGCTTGATGAGCACCTCGGCGACCGACTCGGTGACGTGGAAGTCGCCGTGCCGGGCCATGAGGCTCTTGTACTCCGCGGCGGTGATGAAACCGTCCCCGTCGGCGTCGAACGTGTTGAATGCGCTGCGTGCCGCGTCGATGTCCGCCACTGCTTCCGCCCCTTCTCGGTGCTTGTCTGACGGGGGTCAGATTAGCTGGCCCGGCCCTGCCGGATGATGGGGGTATGAACGACGAGGTGGCTCGGATCCTGGCGGCGGCGGCGCGCGGGGAGTTCCCTCCCCCGGACGGGTCGACGACGGTCGTGCCGCAGCCGGGCCCCCGGGACGCCGGGGTGCTCGCCTTCACCGCCCATTCGGTGGTCTTCACGGACGCCGACCCGGAGTGGGTACGGGCCGCGCTCGCGGCGACGTCGAGCGACCCGCTGGCGGCCAGCATGAACCCGGGCTTCCTGATGGCGCTGATGGCCCGCACCGGCCGGCACATGAACACGATCGACCTGCTCACCGTCGCCGACGCGCTGCCGGGCGCTCCCCCGCTGGAGCTCCGGGAGATCGTGGACCCGGACCACCCCCGGGTCGCGCGGGCGCTGAAGTTCCGCGACGAGGTCCGGGTGTGGGCGGCGGACGGCGGCCTCGTGGTCCTGGGCCGGGGCGTGGCGGGGCGCTGGGAGGCGGCCGTCGAGGTCGACGAGGAGGTACGCCACCGGGGCCTGGGCCGCGCCCTGGCCACGGCGGCGCGGCACCTCACGCCGGACGCCGTGGTCTGGGCGCAGCAGTCCCCGGGCAACGCCCGCAGCGTCCGCGCCTTCCAGGCGGCGGGCTATCGCCCGGTGGCCTCGGAGGCCCTCCTGGTCGCGGGCTGACCGCCCGCTCGCCGGCCTACCGGAAGACGCCGGTGTGGCCGAGCGAGTAGCGCCCCGGCTGCGGGTACACGGCGAGGCCGTGGGGTCCGCCGCCGACGGGGATGCGGGCCAGCTGCTTCCCGGTCGCGGTGTCGATCGCGTACACCTCGGAGTCGTAGCGGCCGGAGAGCCAGAGGACCTTGCCGTCGGCGGAGACGCCGCCCATGTCGGGGGATCCGCCGTCCGGCAGCCACCACTTCTTCGTCAGCCTGCCCTTCTCGAAGTCGAAGACGGAGATGGAGCCCTCGCCGCGGTTGGGGACGTACATCTCCTTCGAGTCCCGGCTGACGTAGAGCCCGTGGGCGCCCTTGCCGGTGGGCATCAGGGTCGGGGTGGTGAACTTCTCGCCGTCGAGGACCCACATGCCGTGGGCCATCATGTCGGCGACGTAGAAGGTCTTGCCGTCGGGGGAGATCTTCACGTCCTGCGGCATGGCGCCCTCGAAGGGCAGCTTCTGCTGGCCGATCACCTCCATCCGCTCGGTGTCGACCTTGAGCAGCTCGCCGGAGAACTCGCAGGAGACGACGAAGTAGCGCCCGTCGGCGGAGAAGTCGGCGTGGTTGACGCCGTAGCAGCTGACCGGGACGGTCTTCCTCCGTTCCATGGTGTGCGGGTCGCGGAAGACGAGTTCGCGGTCGAGCGAGGCCATCACGACGGCGTACCTGCCGTTGGGCGTGAAGTAGAGGTTGTACGGGTCGTGGACCTCGACGGGCTTGCCTGCGACGCCGGTGGCCGGGTCGATGGGGGTGAGGGTGTGGCCCCGGTTGTTGTTGACCCAGAGGGTCTTCAGGTCCCAGGAGGGCACCACGTGCTGGGGCTGGTTGCCGACGGGGATGGTCTCGACGACCTGGTAGGTGGCCGGGTCGATGACGGAGACGGTGTTGGAGTTGGTGTTGGGGACGTAGACCCGGGAGGGGAAGTTCTTGACGACCGGCGAGAGCCGGTCGGGCCGGTCGGCGGCGTAGACGTCCTTCGGGTCGAGCGGCGGCGGCATGCCGGGGAGCCCGGCGGGGACCGCGGCGCGCTCGGGGACGGCGGGGGCGGCCTTCTTCACCGGGGCGGCGCCGTCCCCCGGGTCCCCGCTGCCGCAGCCGGCGAGCGCGGCGAGGAGGGCGGCGGCGAGGAGGGTCCTGGTCCGCCGCGTCAGGGGGCGCCGGGTGAAGGGGCGCCGTGTGAGGAGTTCCTGCGGACCGGGTCCCTGGGTGCGGTGTCTCTGCGTGCGGTGTGCCATCAGGTCAGCAGCTCCGTGGTGGTGACCGCGCGCAGTCCGCGGCGGTCGAGGTCGGCGAGGAGGAGGGGCAGCGCGGCGGCGGTGTCCGGGTAGCCGAAGTGCAGGCTGACGACGGATCCGGCGCGGACGGATCCGGTGACGTTGCGGACGACGGCGGTGGCGCCGGGCGAGGTGAAGTCGAGGGAGTCGACGTCGTACGAGAGGACGTGCGGGTAACCGGCGCGCTGGGCGGCGCGCAGGACGGCGGGGGCGGCGTGCTGGGTGCGGGAGGGCCGGAACCAGGTGCCGATGGAGCCGGTGAGCCGGCGCAGCCGGGTGGCGCAGGCCTCGATCTCGGCGAGGGCCTCGGTCTCGGTCATGGCGTTGACGTCGATGTGGCGCTGGGTGTGGTTGCCGAGGTCGTGTCCGCCGTCGAGGACGCGGCGGGCCAGGTCGGGGTGCTGGTCGAGCCAGCTGCCGACGGCGAGGACGGTGACGCGGGCGCCGGCCTTCTCGGCCTGGCCGAGGAGCGTCCGGGCGAGGGCGGGGTCGCCCTGGCCGTGGAAGGTGAGCGCGACCCGGGGCCGGTCGCGGGGGCCGTGGGCGATCTCGGCGGGCTGCCCGGGGAGGCGCCGGGGGGCGGGGGCCGCGACGGGTGCGGCGGCGGGGCGGCGGGGTGGGGGCGCGGCGGGGCGGGGGGTCGTGCCGCAGGCGGTGGTGAGGGCTCCCGCGAGGGCGGCGGCCGCGCCGGCCCGGAGGGCTGCGCGGCGGTCGATCGGCTTCACGCGACCATTTAAGGGCGATGGGGCCCGGTTTATTACGATTAGGCCAATTCAGGACGTTTACGGGCACCGCACGGGCGTCCAGCATGCGGACGACCCCGAGGAACAATCACGGAACCGCATAGTCATTCATTGTTTGCAAGGTGAGTGCCACACGTCACCAACGATTCACCATTAAAGTGTCCAGTTTTGACGCAGTTTGCCCCACTAGGGACTTTTGGCGGTATGGCCGCCCGTCTGCCATAGTCGGTGGCACGACCCCCATTGACCCGGGCCAGGTCGACATAGCAGCCGTGGATACACCCCCCCGTCCACGGCGCACCACACGAAAGCCCCCACGCGCCCCACTACGGCGCACGGGGGCTTCCGTGCGTCCGGGGACTTCCGTGCGTCCGGGGACTTCCGCGCTCCCCGCGGCTTCCGCCCGCCCGGGGGCGGCCGTCGGGCCTCAGGGACGGTCGGCGACCCGCATCTCGAACCAGGTCGTCTTGCCGCGCGGGGCCAGGTCCACACCCCACCGGTCCGAGAGCTTGTCGACCAGGAAGAGCCCCCGGCCGCTCGTGTCGAGCTCGTGCACCGGCATCAGACAGGGCAGCCCGCGCGAGGGGTCCCGCACCTCGATCCGGATCCAGCCCCGCCGCCGCTGCAACCGCAGCGCGAACACCCGCGCACCGGTGTGCCGGACCGCGTTCCCCACCAGCTCCGACACCAGGAGCACCGCGTGCTCGGCGATCTGCGGGCCGAGCGCCCACTGCCGCAGCACGACGTGCTGGGTGAGCCTGCGGGCCACCCAGGCGGATTCGGGCCGGGACGGCAGCCGGACGTCCTCGTCCGCCGGATTCCCGTACAACTCGACTGCTTCGGCGGCCTGTTCGTCCTCCGCGGCCGGTGACCAGCGCGCTGCGGCGGCGCCAGTGCGCTGCCACGGTTGTTCCCTACCCTCCAGGCCCGCCATGCCCCCCATCATGGCCGCACGGAGCCGATCGCGGGGGCCGTTCCGGTGGAATCGGCCCCCACGAAGGGACGTCTGTCACGTCAGGCGAACTTCGCCTTCCCCGGGCCCTCCTCGACGAAGCTGCGCATCCCGTTCGCGCGGTCCTCGGTCGCGAACAGGCCCGCGAACCAGGTGCGCTCGATGGCGAGACCGGTGTCGATGTCGGTCTCCAGACCCTGGTCGATCGCCTCCTTCGCGGCGCGCAGGGCGACGGCCGGGCCCTGCGCCAGCCTGGCGGCCCAGGCGTGGGCCTGCTCGTACACCTCGGCGGCGGGGACGACCCGGTCGACCAGACCCATCGTCAGGGCCTCGTCGGCCTTGACCATCCGGCCGGTGAAGATGAGGTCCTTGGCCTTGGAGGGGCCGACGAGCCGGGCCAGCCGCTGGGTGCCGCCGGCGCCGGGGATCAGACCGAGCAGGATCTCCGGCTGGCCGAGCTTGGCGTTGTCGGCGGCGATCCGGTAGTCGGCGCAGAGCGCGAGCTCGCAGCCGCCGCCGAGCGCGTAGCCGGTGACGGCCGCGACGACCGGCTTGGGGATGCGGGCGACGGCGGTGAAGGAGTCCTGGAGGGCGCGGGAGCGCTTGACCATGGCCACGTGGTCCATGACCTGCATCTCCTTGATGTCCGCGCCCGCCGCGAACACCTTCTCGCCGCCGTAGATGATCACGGCCCGCACGTCGTCGCGGTCGGTCGCCTCCTCGGCGAGCTCGCGCAGCCGGTCCTGGGTGGCGATGTCCAGCGCGTTCATCGGGGGGCGGTCGAGGCGGATCGTGCCGACGCCATCGGCGACTTCGAGGTTCACAGTCATGGGAGGAAGGTTAGTGTCCGTTAACGCCGGAGGGCCCGGTGCTGTTGCTCACAGCACCGGGCCCCTCGGACGTACGAGCGGTGGATTACCTGATCCACTCCGACCAGTCCATGTTCCAGCCGTTGAGGCCGTTCTCCGGCTGGATCTGCTTGTCCTTCGAGTTCTTCACGACGACCACGTCGCCGATGATCGAGCGGTCGTAGAACCAGGCGGCCGGCATCGAGCTGTTGCCCGCGCCCCGCGCGTCCTGGAGGCCGACGCAGCCGTGGCTGACGTTGGCGGAGCCGAACGTGCCCGCCGAGGCCCAGTAGTTGCCGTGCACGAAGGTGCCCGAGGTGGACAGGCGCATCGCGTGCGGCACGTCCTTGATGTCGTACTCGCCGCCGAAGCCGACCGTGGCCCCGTTCATGCGGGTCACCTTGTACTTCTCGCTGATGACCATCTGACCGTTGTACGTGGTCGTGGACGGCGCGCCCGCGGTGATCGGGATCGTCTTGATGATCTTGCCGTCGCGCTCGATCTTCATCGTCTTGGCGCTCGCGTCGACGGTGGAGACCTGACGGCGGCCGATGGTGAAGGTGATCGTCTTCTTCTGCTTGCCGTACACGCCCGGGCGGCCCTCGACGCCGTCCAGGTTGAGGTGCACGGTCACCTTGGTGCCCGCGGCCCAGTAGTTCTCCGGGCGGAAGTCGAGGCGGTCGTTGCCGAACCAGTGGCCCTCGATCGGCACGGACGGCTCGGCCGTCACCTTGATGGCCTTCTCGACGGCCTCCGGGTCGGTGATGCCCCGGGTGAAGTTGATGGACACCGGCATGCCGACGCCGACGGTCGAGCCGTCCTCCGGCGTGTACTGGCCGATGAAGGTGTTCTTCGGGACGAGGGTGGTGAAGGTGGTGTCCTTCGCCGACTCCCGGCCATCGGCGTCCTTCGCGATCGCGTGGACCTTGTACTGCGTGGCCGCGGCCAGGTGCGCGGTCGGCGACCAGCTGGCCCCGTCCGCGGCGATCTTGCCCTCGACCGCGGTGCCCTTGGAGTCGGCGACGGTGACCGTGGTCAGCTTGCCCTGCGCCGCGGTGACCTTGAGGACCCCGCTGGTGGCGACCGAGTCGGCGCCGTCCTTCGGAAGGATCGTCACGACCGCCTGGGAGGCCGCGTTCTCCTGCTTGCCGCCGCCCTGGGCCGCCGGCCCCTGGCCCCCCGTACCGCCGCCGTTCGCCGTCTCACCGCCACCGCAGGCGGTGAGCACCAGAAGCAGCGCTCCCGCCGCCAGGGCCTGCAGCCTGACGCCCCCGCGTCGGCCGCGCCGCCCCGTCGCTCCGACCGATGCCCCCGATATCGGCTGCCCGTTCACTGTGGTCTTCTCCCCTCGCACGGCCCGGCACCGCCCGGCCCCACCCCCGTGCGCATCCGCTCGCGCACACGGCGCTAGATAATCACACCGCAGGACACGAAAGATCCTCGTGAATGTCACCGTTCCGTCCCGATCGACCTGCTAAGACAACGAAAGGGGCCGAACGCGTCGGGCGGTGCGAGAGGGACGGGGGCGTCAGCTCAGCGCGGAGCCGGCCTTCCACCGGTTCCACTCCATGTTCCAGCCTCCGAGGCCGTTGTCGGGAGCGACCTCCCGGTCACGGGAGTTGACCACCTCCACCACGTCGCCGATGAGGGTCCGCTCGAAGAACCAGCCCGCCGGGGACTCGGCGCTGCCGCCCTTGTCGTCCCGGAGCCCGATGCAGCCGTGGCTGACGTTGGCGGAGCCGAAGGTGCTCTGATCGGCCCAGTAGTTGCCGTGCAGGAAGGTGCCCGAGTCGGTGAGACGGATGGCGTGCGGCACGTCCTTGATGTCGTACTCGCCGCCGAAGCCGACCGTGGCACCGTTCATCCGGGTCACGTCGTACAGCTCGGTGACCACCATCTTTCCGTTGTACGTGGTGGTCTTCGGCGCTCCCGCGGTGATCGGCACGGTGGCGAGGACGTCGCCGTCCCGCCTGACCTCCATCGTGTGGGCGGCGGCGTCGACCACGGACACCTGGGAGCGGCCGACGGTGAACCCGACGGTCTTGCGCTGGATGCCGTACACGCCGGGAGCCCCCTCGACGTCCCGCAGGCCGATCTCGACGGTGACCTCGGTGCCCGGCCGCCAGTACGCGGCGGGGCGGAAGTCGAGCCGCTCCTTGCCGAACCAGTGGCCGACCACCTCCACCGGCGGCACGGAGGTGATCCGGATGGCCCGCTCGACCTCGGCCCGGTTCTCGATCGGCATGTTGAAGCCGAACGAAACGATCATTCCGGTGCCGACAGTGGAACGGTTCTCCGGCTTGAAGTAGCCGATGAAGCGGCTCTCGGGCACCACGGTGGTGAACGTGGTGTGCCGGGCGGAGCGGCGGCCGTGCGCGTCGAGCGCCACCGCGTCCACGCTGTACTTCGCGGCCAGCGCGAGCCGGGTCTCCGGGCGGGGCCGCCAGCGCAGCCCGTCGGCGGAGATCGCCCCGGCCACCTGGGTCCGTCTGCCGTCCTCCACCTGGACGACGGTCACCCGTTCGAGTCGACCGCTGTCCACCTTCACCTCGACCGGGCCCTCGGCCGGCAGCCCCCGGCTGCCGTCCTCCGGGCTGACCCGGATCACGTCACCGGGGGCCCGTGCCTTGCCCGGCAGGCCGATGTCGATCCCGCCTCCACCGTCCGGCGCCGTGCAGCCCACGAGGCCCGCCAACAGTCCCGCCACCGCGAGGGCGTACCCCGCCCGCTTCCATACAAGTGTCACGCTCGGCCCAACGACAGCCACCCTCCAGGGGAAACGTGCGTGCGGGTCATGTTGGGAGCCGGGCCGTCCGGGCAGAACAGGGGGAGAACCACGCGCGGGAGCGGCGGCCGGGACGCCGCCGCTCCCCGGCGTGCGGGCCCGACGAGCCGCTGGAGGCCGGGACGGTGACGAGCGCAGCCGAGCAGGAGGCGGTACCTGACCATGCCCCGGAGCGGGCCGGACCGCCCGTGTGGCCGGGCGCGCCGATGCCGCTCGGCGCGCGCTGCCGGGTCGGCCCCGGCGGGGTGACCGGCACCAACTTCGCCCTGTGGGCGGGCGGGGCGGAGGCCGTCGAACTGTGCCTCTTCGACCCCGACGGCACGGAGCTGCGGCTGCCGCTGACGGAGCTGACGCACGAGATCTGGCACGGGTTCGTGCCCGGGATCGGGGCAGGACAGCGGTACGGCTACCGCGTCCACGGCCGCTGGGACCCGTGGACGGGGGCCCGCTGGAACCCGGCGAAGCTGCTCCTCGACCCGTACGCGCGGGCCGTCGACGGCGACTTCACGCTGCCGCCCGAGGTGTACGGACACGTCCGGGACTGGCCGCAGCAGCATGTGGCCGACACCGTCCGCGACGAGCGGGACTCGGCACCGCACGTCCCGAAGGGGGTCGTCGTCCAGGACGACGACGACTGGTCCGACGACCGCAGGCCCAAGACGCCCTGGCAGGACTCGGTCATCTACGAGCTGCACGTGAAGGGCTTCACCCGGCTCCACCCGGGCATCCCCGAGCACCTGCGGGGCACGTACGCGGGCCTCGCGCACCCGGCGGCCGTCGAGCACCTCGTACGCCTCGGGGTGACGGCGGTGGAACTGCTGCCGGTGCACCAGTTCGCGCACGAGGACCATCTCCTCCGGCGGGGCCTGCGCAACCACTGGGGCTACAACTCCATCGGCTACTTCGCCCCGCACGCCGGCTACTCCTCCTCGGGGACGACCGGCCAGCAGGTCGGCGAGTTCAAGCGGATGGTGCGCGCACTGCACGCGGCCGGGATCGAGGTCATCCTCGACGTCGTCTACAACCACACGGCGGAGGCGGGCGAGCTCGGCCCCACGCTCTCCCTGAAGGGCATCGACAACCGCGGCTACTACCGACTCCAGTCCGACGCCCGCCGCTACGCGGACTACACCGGCTGCGGGAACACCCTGCACGTCGTACAGCCGCAGGTCCTGCGGCTCATCACCGACAGCCTCCGCTACTGGGTCACGGAGATGGGCGTCGACGGCTTCCGCTTCGACCTGGCGGCCGCCCTGGCCCGCTCGATGCACGACGTCGACATGCTCTCCCCGTTCCTCGCGGTCATCGCCCAGGACCCGGTGCTCCGCCGGGTCAAACTCATCGCCGAACCCTGGGACGTGGGCAACGGCGGCTACCAGGTCGGCGCCTTCCCGCCGCTCTGGACGGAGTGGAACGACCGCTACCGGGACGCCGTACGGGACTTCTGGCGCGGGGCGCTGCCCGACGTCCGGGACCTCGGCTACCGGCTCTCCGGCTCCAGCGACCTGTACGCCTGGGGCGGGCGCCGGCCGTACGCCTCCGTCAACTTCGTCACCGCGCACGACGGCTTCACCCTGCGGGACCTCGTCACGTACGAGCGCAAGCACAACGAGGCCAACGGCGAGGGCAACCGCGACGGCACCCACGACAACCGCTCCTGGAACTGCGGCGTGGAGGGCGAGACCGACGACCCCGGCATCAACGCCCTCCGCCTCCGCCAGCAGCGCAACCTCCTCACCACCCTGCTGCTCTCCACCGGCGTCCCGATGCTCGTCGCCGGCGACGAGATGGGCCGCACCCAGGACGGCAACAACAACGCCTACTGCCAGGACAACGCCATCGGCTGGCTCGACTGGACCCTCCCGGACGACCCCGGCCGGGCCCAGCTCCTCGCCCTGACGCGCCGGCTGCTCGCCCTCCGCCACGACCACCCGGTCCTGCGCCGCCGCGCCTTCTTCTCCGGCCGCCCCCAGGGCGCGGACGGGCTGCGGGACCTGGCCTGGTTCACCGCGCAGGGCGCCGAGATGACGGAGCCCGACTGGTACGCGCCGACCGCCACGCTCGGCCTCTATCTGTCGGGCCGCGACATACCGGGCCGGGACGAGCGCGGCGAGCAGATCACCGACGACAGCTTCCTCGCCGTCCTCCACGCGGGCGCCCGCCCGCTGGAGTTCCGCCTCCCGGGCCCCCCGTGGGCGGAGACGTACGAACTGGTCGTGGACACGGGCCGCGAGGACCAGTCCACGCCCCCGGGCACGGAGCACCCGGGCGGCGGGACGATCACGGTGGGGGCCAGGTCGATGGTGCTGCTGCGGGTGCGGGCCTGAGGGGCGGGGCCGCGGCCCCGTAGCCGGTGGAGATCCTCAGCCGCGCCCGAGGATCCCCCGGTCGTACCCGGCGGCGACCGCGGACGCGCGGTCGTTCACGAGCGGCTCGGTACGACCCGCCACCGTCCGGGGCGTGCCCCGCCCGACCGGAAAACAGGATGAGACGTGTCAGTGGTGAACCGTATGGTCGGGCCTGATGCCCGAGAAACCTGTCGCCCCAGAGCCCCCCGCCCCCGACTCCCCCGACGATCACGACGAGGACCACGCCGCCCCCGACGCCCACGGCCGCTCCGCGGTGCGGACGCTGCTCCGCCTCTGGCCGTACGTGCGGCCCGTGCGGGCGCGCCTGTTCACGGCCGCGTTCGTCGCGGTCGTCGCGTCCTGTCTGTCGCTCGTCATCCCGCTCGTCCTGAAGTGGCTGGTCGACGGACCGGTCGCGGACCGGGACCCGGGCGGCGTCTGGCTGGGGGCGCTCTACCTCCTGCTGCTCGGCATCGCCGAGGCGGTGCTCTTCGGGTACCGGCGCTGGCTGGTCGCCCGGCCCCTGTCCGGGGTGGAGGCGCGCATGCGGTCCGACCTGTACGGCAGGCTCCAGCGGCTCCCGATCGCCTTCCACGACAGGTGGGCCTCGGGCCAGCTCCTCTCCCGCGGCACGACCGACCTCATGCTGGTCCGGATGTTCCTGGCCTTCCCGCTGACCTTCCTCCTGGTCAACGCCGTGACGATCCTCGCGGGTTACGTCCTGCTCCTCGCCCAGGACTGGTCCCTCGGGCTCGTCCTCCTGACCCCGGTGATCCCGCTCGTCATCGTCTGCTCGGTCTTCGAGGGCCGGTACGGCGTGGTCGCGCGCCGCGCCCAGGACCAGGTGGGCGATCTGACGACGGTCGTCGAGGAGAGCGTCCTCGGCATCCGCATCGTCAAGGGCTTCGGCCGCCACCGCAGCCAGGCGACGGCCTTCCGGGAGCTCTCCGGCCGCCTGCGCGGCACCGAACTCGTCAAGGCCCGGCTGCTCGCGATGATCTGGGCGGTCATCACCTTCGTACCGGAGCTGGCCATCGGCGCGGCCCTCGTCCTCGGTACGGTCCAGGTGGCGGACGGGGACCTGTCGGCGGGCACGCTCGTCGCGTTCCTCTCCACGGCCCTGGCGCTGCGCTGGCCGGTGGAGTCGATCGGCTTCCTGCTGGCGATGAGCCAGGAGGCGGCGACCGCGACGGAACGGTACTTCGAGGTGATGGACGCCGAGGAGGAGCCGGACACAGCCCCGGCCACCGGGGGCGCCCCGGCCACGGCGGACGGCGGCCCGGGCGGGGTGCGCTTCGAGGGCGTCTCGTTCCGCTACCCGGACGCCCCGGCGGACGCCCCGCCCGTGCTGGACGGCATCGACCTGCACATCCGGCCCGGCGAGACCCTGGCCCTGGTCGGCGGCACGGGCTCCGGCAAGACCACGCTCACCGCCCTCGTACCGAGGCTGCACGAGGCCTCGGGCGGCCGCATCCTCCTGGACGGCGAGGACATCGCCCTGATGGAACGGGACCGGCTGCGGTCCCTGGTGTCGATGGCCTTCGAGGAGCCGACCCTCTTCTCCGCCAGCGTCGGGGAGAACGTCCTGATGGGCGCGGACGGCGGAGCGGGCGAGCCGGAACTGCGCCGCGCCCTCGGCGTGGCGCAGGCCGACGGCTTCGTCGAGCGGCTGCCCGAGGGCGCCGGGACCCAGGTCGGCGAGCAGGGCCTCAGCCTGTCCGGCGGACAGCGCCAGCGGCTCGCCCTCGCCAGGGCGGTCGTCGGCCGCCCCCGCTTCCTGGTCCTGGACGACCCCCTGTCCGCACTCGACGTCCACACGGAGGCCCGCGTGGAGGCGGCCCTGCGGGAGGTCCTGCGGGACACCACGGCACTCGTCGTGGCGCACCGCCCGTCGACGGTGATGCTGGCCGACCGGGTGGCACTGCTCTCCCGGGGCCGGATCGCGGCCGTGGGCACCCATCACGAACTGCTGCGGAGCAGCGAGGAGTACGCCTGGCTGATGTCCGGCGAAGGCGAGAGCGGACCCCGATGACGGAACAGACGGCACAGACAGCGCAGACGGCACAGCAGACCGGCGACCCCTTCGACCGCGACGACCTCCCGGCGCCTCCCGGAGCGACGGGCGCCCTGCTCCGCTCGCTCCTCGCGGCCCATCGCGTACGGGTCGCGGCCGCCGCCCTGGTGCTCCTCGTCAAGGAGGGCGCGGTCCAGGCAGGCCCGCTCCTCGTCGCGTACGCCATCGACGAGGGCGTCCCCGCCTTCCGCGCGGGCGACCACGGCCCCGTCCTCGCGGTGGCCCTCGGCTACCTCCTCTGCGCGGCGCTCTCGGGCGTCCTCCAGTACGTCTTCGTCCGCGGCGCGGCCCGCGTCAACCAGGACGTCCTCCTCGACCTGCGGGGCCGCATCTTCCGCCACGCGCAGATCCTGAGCGTCGACTTCCACGAGCGGTACACCTCGGGCCGGCTCATCTCCCGCTCCACCACCGACGTCGAATCCCTCCGGGAGCTCCTCTCGGAGGGCCTGCAGGAACTGATCGGCGTCGTCCTCTCCTTCGTCTCGATCTCGGCGATCCTCCTCTACCTCGACCTGGGCATCGGCGCGGTGGCGGTGGCGTCCTTCGTCCCCCTCGCCCTCCTGGTGCGCGTCTACCGGCGCCGGGCCGGAGCGGTGTACGCCGAGCGGTCCACGGCCATCGCCGGCGTCATCGTGAAGTTCGCGGAGACGATGAACGGCATCCGCCCGGTAAGGGCGTTCCGCCGCGAGCAGGTCAACAACGCCGAGTTCGCGACGCTCAACCACCGTCACGAGCGCAGCAACGGCGACGCGCTCCTCGAGATGGCCCGCTACGTCGTGGGCTCGCGGCTGGTCGCCAACACGGCGGTCGCCGGCATGTGCCTCTGGGGCGCCTACCGGGTGGCCTCGGGCTCCCTCGAACTGGGCGTCCTCGCGGCGGCGGTCCTGTACATGCGGCGCCTGTACGACCCGATCGACCGGCTCGGCATGTTCCTCAACTCGTACGAGTCGGCGGCCGCGTCCCTCACCAAGATCGCGGGGCTCCTGGCCCAGGAGCCCGGGGTCCCGGAGACGACGGCCCCCGCCGCCCTGCCCGCCCGCGCGGGCTCCCCGGGGCGCGAGGTCACCTTCGACAAGGTCCGCTTCGCCTACCGCACGGGCGGCGAGGTCCTCCCCGCCTTCGACCTGACCATCCCCGCCGGCCAGACGGTGGCGGTGGTGGGGGCGACGGGCGCGGGCAAGTCCACGCTGGCGAAGCTCCTCGCCCGCTTCTACGACCCCACGGACGGCGCGGTGCGCCTCGACGGTGTGGACCTCCGCGACCTGGCCACCCCGGACCTGCGCCGGGGCATCGTCATGGTCACCCAGGAGGCGTTCCTCTTCTCGGGGACGGTCGCCGAGAACATCGCGATCGGCCGCCCGGACGCGACCCGCGAGCAGATCGAGGACGCGGCCCGCGCGATCGGGGCGCACGACTTCATCAAGGGCCTCCCGGACGGGTACGACACGGACGTGCGCAAAAGGGGCGACCGCATCTCGGCGGGCCAGCGCCAGCTGGTCGCCTTCGCGAGGGCGCTGCTCGCGGACCCGGCGGTGCTGATCCTGGACGAGGCCACCAGTTCGCTGGACGTTCCGGGCGAGCGGGCGGTGCAGCGGGCCATGGACACGGTCCTGGCGGGTCGTACGGCCGTCGTCATCGCCCACCGGCTGTCCACGGTCGAGGTCGCGGACCGGGTCCTGGTGATGGAGTCGGGCCGGATCGTCGAGGACGGCGCGCCTTCGGACCTGGTCACCGACGAGGGCCACTACGCCGGTCTGCACCAGGCCTGGCGGGAGAGTCTGGTGGGCTGAGCCTCACACCCGTGGGGGGTGCCGTGGGGGCCGTTCCGGGGGCCGCATTCGGGACTGCATGATTTACGGCGCCCCCGGTGCAGTTCCGCTGGACGCCCTTGTCGCGCCACAAATCACGCTTTACGTCCCGAACGCGGCCCCCTCCACGTCCCCCACTCCTGTTTCAGGGTCGTGCCTCAGGGACGTGCCTTCCGCAGCAGGACGAGCGACAGCGCTGCCGACGCCGCCATCAGCACCGCCGCCCCCACGGCGACCGCCCCCATCGCCTCGACGAACGCGGTGCGGGCCGCTTCCACCACCTCGGGCCCCGTCGTCAGCGCGCCGCCCAGGGTCTCGCGGGCCGCGGCCGGTGCGGACGCGGGCACGGCGTCGGTGTAGACCGCCGCTCCCAGGGCGCCCAGGAGCGCCATTCCCAGCGCTCCGCCCAGCTCGGCTCCCGACTCCAGGACGGCGGCGGCCGAGCCGGCGCGTTCGGGCGGTGCGGCGCCGAGGGCCAGTTCGTTGGCGAGGGTCATCGCGGAGACGAGCCCGCCGGCGTAGACGGCGCCGGCCGTGATGACGACCCACAGGGGCGTGGCGCGGTCGACGCCGGCCAGCCACGCGAAGCCGGCGGCGGCCACGAGGAATCCGCCGGCCATCACGTACGCCCGGTCGGTCCTCTGGGCCAGCGCCGCGGCCGTGGGCGCGGCGGCCAGCACGCCGGCGGTCGGCACGAGGCTCCAGAGCGCCGCCTCGAACGGGCTCTGGCCCAGGACGGACTGCAGGTACTGGGTGAGGAAGACGGCGAAGCCGACCGTGGCCGCCATCGCGAGCAGGTTGGCGAGGACGGAGCCGCCGTAGGCCCGGTTCCGCAGCAGCACGAGGTCGACCATGGGGTGGGCGAGCCGCGCCTGGCGGCGGACGAACAGCAGACCGACGAGCAGCCCCACGGCCACGCCGGCCGCCGGAAGCGGCGCCCAGCCGTCCTCGGCGAGCTCCTTGACGCCGTGGATGAGCGGCAGCAGGGCGCCGAGCGAGAGGGCGGCGCTGAGGACGTCGAACCGTCCGGTGACGGCCCCCTTGGACTCGGGCAGCAGCAGCGGCCCCAGGACGAGGAGCAGGGCCATGGCCGGCAGGTTGACGAGGAACACGGACCCCCACCAGAAGTGCTCGACGAGCGCGCCGCTGACGACGGGCCCGAGGGCGATGCCGCTCGCCATCACCGTGGTCCACAGGGTGATGGCCTTGGCGCGCTGGGCCGGTTCGGCGAAGAGCACCCGGATCAGGGCGAGCGTTGCGGGCATGAGGCAGGCTCCGCCGATGCCGAGCAGCGCACGGGCGCCGATCAGGGCGCCGGGAGTGTGCGCGTAGGCCGCGGCCACGGAGGCGGCGCCGAACAGTGCCGTGCCGGCCAGCAGGACCTTGCGGCGCCCTACGCGGTCGCCGAGTGCGCCCATGGTGACGAGGAGCCCGGCGAGGACGAAGCCGTAGATGTCGAGGATCCAGAGCTGTTCGGTGGCTCCCGGCCGCAGGTCGGCGCTGATGGAGGGGAGGGCGAAGTAGAGGACGGACACGTCCATGGAGACGAGGAGCAGGGGCAGCATGAGGACGCCGAGGGCGGTCCATTCGCGGCGGCCGGCGTGCGCGGGGCCGGGCCCGGTGGCGGGCTCGGGCTGTGCGGTGAGTGTCATGGGGAGGAGGGAAGCAGCGGTGTGCGTACGCTGCCACTCCCGCCCTAGTGCACCTGGACTCCTGTGGAGGAAAGGGCAGTTCAGGGGCGTGTACGCCGCTCCTGGCGCACTAGTACACTCCCGCCATGACGACGCAGCCGCCCTACCTCGCGATCGCCGCCGAGCTCCGTCGCCGCGTGCAGGTGGGCGAGTTGGGCCCGGGGGACCGGCTTCCGTCGACGCGGGCGATCACCCGCGAGTGGGGCGTGGCCATGGCGACGGCCACGAAGGCGCTGGCGGTCCTGCGTCAGGAGGGCCTGGTCCGGCCGGAGCCGGGGGTGGGCACGGTGGTCGTGCCGCCGGCGAAGGACGCCCGGGGCGGGGGCGGGACGGCGACGCCCCTCGCCCGCGAGGAGATCGTCGCCGCCGCCCTCGAACTCGCCGACAAGGAGGGGCTGCACGCCCTGACGATGCGCCGGGTGGCGACGAGGCTCGACGTCTCGACGATGGCCCTGTACCGCCATGTCCCGGGCAAGCCGGAGCTGATCCGGCTGATGACGGACGCGGCCTGCGGCGAGGTCCCGCTCGGTCCGGTGCCGGCGCACTGGCGGACGGGCCTGGAGCAGGGCGCGCGCTGGCTGCGTGACGTGTACGCCCGGCACCCGTGGCTGGCGCACGCGATGGCCTCGTACACGCGGCCCGTGGCGACGCCGAACGCGATGGCGTACACGGAGTGGATCCTGCGGGCCATGAGGGGCACGCCGCTCACCCACGCCCAGAAGCTCCACACCCATCTGACGCTCTTCGCGTACGTCCAGGGGCTGTCGATGGCGGACGATCTGGAGGAGCAGGCCCGACAGGATTCGGGCATCTCCGACGGCGAGTGGATGGAACAGAACGAGCCACGATTCGACGCGATCCAATCGGGTGGCGCGTACCCGGAGTTGGCTTTGGTAACAAGCGTCGGCGGGTTCGGTCTCGATCTGCGGACGCTCTTCGAATTCGGGCTCGGGCGAACATTGGACGGCATCGCGTCCTTGATCGATGAAACGTCCGCTTAACGAACACGGCCTTACGGGCAGCGAACGATTTCCGGCCAACTTGTCGACGCGCTCCTGACAGGTCCTCGTCATTCCTGTCACTCTCTCCCCGGCTCTTCGCACCAGAGTTCGCCGCTTCACCCGAACGTGCTCCACAGCTCTGCTTGCTCCGCCCGGATGGGCCGACCCAGTCCGCCGGTACCCCCCTCGCAAGAAGGAGTCTGCGTGAGATCCACGCCCAGCCGTCGCGCCACCGCGACCGGCGCTCTGATCGCTGCCGCCGCCATGCTCGCCGTGAGCGTCCAGACGGGTGCCGCCACCGCGGCGGACGCCCCCTGGAGCATCGCCCCGAAGGCCCAGCAGGGCACCTCGGCGAACCCCGGCAAGCTCCCGGCCGACCTCACCCCCGCCGAGCGCACCGCGCTCATCAAGGCGGCCGACGCCGACAAGGCCGCCACGGCCAAGGAACTCGGCCTCGGCGCCCAGGAGAAGCTGGTCGTCCGTGACGTCGTGCAGGACCGCGACGGCACGACCCACACGCGTTACGAGCGCACCTACGCCGGGCTGCCCGTCCTGGGCGGCGACCTGATCGTCGCCGAGACCAAGGCCGGCGCGACCACCGGTGTCACCAAGTCCACCCGCGCGGAGCTCAAGAACATCCCCACCTCCGCCACCGTGGCCCCGGCCGCCGCCGAGAAGCAGGCCGTCGGCCTCGCCCAGGCGGACGGCTCGGACAAGGCCAAGGCCGACCGCGCCCCGCGCAAGGTCGTCTGGGCCGCCAACGGCAGCCCCGTCCTCGCGTACGAGACCGTCGTCGGCGGCCTCCAGCACGACGGCACCCCGAACGAGCTGCACGTCGTGACGGACGCGAAGACCGGCGCGAAGCTCTTCGAGTGGCAGGCCATCGAGACCGGCACCGGCAACACGCAGTACAGCGGCCAGGTGACGCTCGGCACCGCGCCCTCGTACACGCTGACCGACACCGGCCGCGGCAACCACAAGACGTACAACCTCAACGGCGGTACGTCCGGCACCGGCACGCTGTTCACCAACACCACCGACGTGTGGGGCAACGGCACGCCGCAGAACAAGGAGACGGCGGGCGCCGACGCGCACTACGGCGCCGCGCTCACCTGGGACTACTACAAGAACGTGCACGGCCGCAGCGGCATCCGCGGTGACGGCGTCGGCGCGTACTCCCGGGTCCACTACGGCAACGCGTACGTCAACGCCTTCTGGTCGGACTCCTGCTTCTGCATGACGTACGGCGACGGCGCGGGCAACACCAAGCCGCTCACCTCCATCGACGTGGCCGCGCACGAGATGACGCACGGCGTCACCTCCAACACCGCCGGCCTGGTCTACAGCGGCGAGTCCGGCGGCCTCAACGAGGCCACCTCGGACATCTTCGCCGCGGCGGTCGAGTTCTACGCCAACAACGCCAACGACCCGGGCGACTACCTGGTCGGCGAGAAGATCGACATCCGCGGCAACGGCACCCCGCTGCGCTACATGGACAAGCCGAGCAAGGACGGCTCGTCCAAGGACGCGTGGTACTCGGGCCTCGGCGGCATCGACGTCCACTACTCCTCGGGCCCGGCGAACCACTGGTACTACCTGCTCTCCGAGGGCAGCGGCGCCAAGACCGTCAACGGCGTGAACTACGACTCGCCGACCTCCGACGGCCTGCCCGTCACCGGCATCGGCCGTGACAAGGCCTCGCTGATCTGGTTCAAGGCGCTCACCACCAAGTTCAGCTCCAACACCAACTACGCCGGGGCCCGCACGGGCACCGTCGCGGTGGCCACCGAGCTGTACGGCGCCGGCAGCCCCGAGGTGCTCGCGGTCGAGAACGCCTGGGCCGCCATCGCCGTCGGTTCCCGCCCGGGCGGCGGCGAGCCGCAGCCGGGCAAGGTCTTCGAGAACACCGCCGACGTGTCCATCCCGGACAACGGCGCCGCGGTGACCTCGACGGTCAACGTCACGGGCGTCACGGGCAACGCGCCCTCCGCCCTCAAGGTGGACGTGAACATCGTCCACACCTACCGCGGTGACCTCGTCGTCGACCTCGTCGCCCCGGACGGCTCGGTCTACAGCCTGTCCAACCGGTCGGGCGGCAGCGCCGACAACATCGTCCAGACCTTCACCGTGAACGCCTCCTCCGAGGTCGCCAACGGTGCCTGGAAGCTCCGCGTCCAGGACAAGGCCTCGATCGACACCGGCTACATCAACAGCTTCAAGCTCACCTTCCCGTAAGCCCGCGAGCGGGCCCGCGGGTGAGTGAGTGACCCGAGTCACAAGTGCCGGAAGCCCGGAGGGATCCTTCCCTCCGGGCTTCCGTGCGTCCCGGCCGCCGCGCGGGCCCTCCGTACCCTGGGACCCATGATCAAGGTGCTGCTGGCCGACGACGAGACGATGATCAGGGCCGGGGTGCGGGCCATCCTCGCCACCGACCCCGGGATCGAGGTGGTCGCCGAGGCCGGCGACGGCCACGAGGCCGTCGAGCTCGCCCGCGAGCACCGCCCCGACGTCGTCCTCCTCGACATCCGGATGCCCCGGCTCGACGGACTCGGCGCGGCCGAGGAGCTGCGCGGGGCCGTCCCGGACGCGGCCGTCGTCATGCTCACCACCTTCTCCGAGGACGCGTACATCGCACGGGCCCTCGGCAGCGGCGTCAGCGGCTTCCTGCTCAAGTCCGGAGACCCGCGCGAACTGATCGCCGGGGTCAGGGCCGTGGCCGGCGGCGGCGCCGCCCTCTCCCCCACCGTCGCCCGCCGGGTCATCGACACCCTCGGCGGCGAGCGCCTCACCCGCGCGGCCGCGGCGCGCGCCCGCCTCGACCGGCTCACCGGCCGGGAAAGGGAGGTCGTCGCCCTGCTCGGCGCCGGGCTCTCCAACCAGGAGATCGCGGACCGCATGTACGTCGTCGAGGGCACCGTCAAGGCCCATGTGAGCGCCGTCCTCGGCCGGCTCGGCCTGCGCAACCGGGTCCAGCTCGCGGTCCTCGCGTACGAGGCGGGCCTGGTGACCGATGCGTGAGGCACCGCACGAGCCCCTCCGCGAGCGCCTCTTCGACCTCCTCCTGTGGCTGCTGCTCTGCGTGCCCGTCCTGCTGAAGTCGGACCCGAACGACGGCGGCAGCTGGACCCGGGTCGCCGTGGGCGTGGTGGTGCTGGCGGGCTGCGTCGCGGTCAGCCGGAGGTGGCCGCTGGTGTCGCTCGCGGCCACGGTCGCGGCGAGCCTGCCGGCCACCCTTGAGCTGTTCACCCCCTCCTACAGCCTGGCCCTGGTCGCCTTCGGCTACCTCGCCGGGCGGCGCCAGGAGCACACCCGGGCGGCGCTCTGGCTGTTCGGCGCGATCGCGGCCACGGGTCTCGCCCTCACCTGGGTCACCCGTACCTCGCTCGGCCAGTGGTTCACCCTGCTCCTCGCGCTCGCCCTCGCCGTCGTCGCGCCCTGGCTGATCGGCCGGTACGTGCGCCAGTACGACCGCCTCGTGCAGAGCGGCTGGCAGCTGGCGGACCGGATGGAGCGCGAGCAGGCGGCGGTCGCCGACCGGGAGCGGCTGCGGGAGCGGTCCCGGATCGCGGGCGACATGCACGACTCGCTCGGCCACGACCTGGCCCTGATCGCGATCCGCGCCGGCGCCCTGGAGGTCTCCCCCGACCTCGGCCCCGACCAGCAGCGGGCGGTGGGCGAGCTGCGCCGCGCGGCGGCGGACGCGACGGCCCGGCTGCGGGACATCATCGGCGTCCTGCGCGAGGAGGACGACGCGGCGCCGACGAGCCCGGCCGGCGAGACGGTCGAGGAACTTGCGGCCCGCGCCCGCGCGTCGGGGCTCACGGTCACCCTCACCACGACCCCGGTGCCCACGCTGCCGGGGATGTCGGGGCTCGCCCTGCACCGGGTCGTGCAGGAGGGCCTCACCAACGCGGCCAAGCACGCGCCCGGCGCGGCGGTCTCCATCGCCGTCACCCCGGCGGACGACGAGGCCGCGACGGTACGGGTCGAGGTGGTGAGCGGTCGCGGCACCGGCGGGCCCTCCCTCGGGTCCGGCTCCGGCGGCACCGGCCTCGTCGGTCTCGGCGAGCGCGTCCGCCTCGCCGGCGGCACCCTCGCCCACCGCGCCACCGAGGACGGCGGCTTCGCCCTGACCGCCGTGCTGCCCCGCAAGGCCCCCGCGCCGCTGCCCGCCGCCCCCACCTCGGCCAGGGAACTGGACCTGGCGCGCCGCGAGGTCCGCAAGGGCCTCGCGCGGGCGATCTGGATCCCGCTCGCGCTCCTCGCCGCGCTCGGCGCGCTGATGCTGGGGGTCGCCGCGTGGACGCAGGCCCAGTCGTACCTGGAGCCGGACGACTACGCGAGGATCCGGATCGGTCAGACGCCCGCGCAGCTCGACGAGACCGTCGACGACTGGCCCGAGCATCCGCTGGACGCCGCGCCGCAGGTGGCTCCGCCGGAGCCGCCGGGGATGGACGAGTGCCGGTACTACCGCTCGACGATGCTGGCCGCCGTGCCGGTGTACCGGCTGTGCTTCGTCGCCGGGCACCTCGCCGACAAGGCCGAGGTGCCCTAGGCGCCGAGCGCCCCGTGGCCGGGTGCCCGGGTGCCGGGTGCCCCAGGGCCGGGTGCCCCAGGGCCAGGTGCCCGGGCCGGGGCGCGGGCGCGCTGCTACCGGAGCAGCACCCCCGCCCCCTCCCCCGTCGTCTCCTCCGGCAGGGCCACCAGGCCCAGTTCCCCCGGATGGGCGAGGAGCGGGTGGGAGGGGCGGACGCGGACCGTGCAGCCGAAGGAGCCCGTGCGGTCGAGCGCCAGGGTGCCCGCGTACGGCTGGCGGCCCTCCAGGTCCGGGCCGCCCGCCGGCTTCAGCGGGACGGTACGGGTGTCGGCGAGGGTGTCGTCGGCGTCGACCCGGCCGGTGACGGCCTGCACCTCGACGTCGTCGGGGGCGAGGGAACCGAGGGCGACCCGGACCCGGACGACCGGTGTCGCGCCGAGCTCCGCGTCGGCGAGGTCGTCCGCGAGGTCGTCGCCGACCTCGACGCGGTCGACGGTCACCTTGGGCCAGGCTTCCCGGACCCGGGCCTTCCAAGCGGCGAGGTCCCGCGCCCGGTCCGGGGCGAGCGCCCTGCGGGCGGCCGCGGCGGGGACGTAGAGCCGCTCGACGTACTCGCGGACCATGCGGTCGGCGAGCACCTTCGGGCCGAGGTCGGTGAGGGTGCGGCGGACCATCGCCGTCCAGCCGGCCGGGACGCCGTCGGGGCCCCGGTCGTAGAAGCGGGGGGCCACCCGGCGTTCGATCAGCTCGTAGAGGGCGGCGGCCTCCAGGTCGTCGCGGCGGTCCTCGTCCGCGGCGGCGGCCCCGTCGGCGGTGGGGATGGCCCAGCCGAAGTCCGGCTCGAACCACTCGTCCCACCAGCCGTCGAGGACGGAGAGGTTGAGGCAGCCGTTGAGCGCGGCCTTCATGCCGCTGGTGCCGCAGGCCTCCAGGGGGCGCAGGGGGTTGTTGAGCCAGACGTCGCAGCCGGGGTAGAGGCCGCGGGCCATCGCCATGCCGTAGTCGGGCAGGAAGACGATCCGGTGCCGCACCCGGGGGTCGTCGGCGAACCGGACGAGTTCCTGCACGAGCCGCTTCCCGCCGTCGTCGGCGGGGTGGGCCTTGCCCGCCACGACGAGCTGCACCGGCCGCTCGGGGTGCAGGAGCAGCGCCCGCAGCCGGTCCTTGTCCCGGAGCATGAGGGTGAGCCGCTTGTACGAGGGGACCCGGCGGGCGAAGCCGATGGTGAGGACGTCGGGGTCGAGGACTGAGTCGGTCCAGCCGAGTTCGGCGGCTGCCGCCCCGCGCTGCCGCCAGGACGCCCGCAGCCGCTCGCGTACGTCGGTCACGAGCCGTTCGCGCAGGGTGCGGCGGAGGTCCCACAGCTCCCGGTCGGACGGGTCGGGGCCGAGCCGGCCGACCTCGGGGGCGACCCAGGTGGGGGCGTGGACGCCGTTGGTGATGGAGGTGATCGGCACCTCGTCGGCGTCGAAGCCCGGCCAGAGCCCGGCGAACATGGCCCGGCTGACGGCCCCGTGGAGGGTGGAGACGCCGTTGGCGCGCTGGGCCAGGCGCAGGCCCATGGCGGCCATGTTGAAGACGCCGGGCTCGCCGCCGAGCGGGGTCTCGTCGCCGAGGGCGAGGACCTTCCCGGTGTCGACGCCGGGGAGCGCGCCGTCCTCGCCGAGGTGGCGGGCGACCAGGGTGCGGTCGAAGCGGTCGATGCCGGCCGGGACGGGCGTGTGGGTGGTGAACACGGTCCCGGCGCGGACGGTCTCCAGGGCGCTGTCGAAGTCGAGCCCCTCGCCCTGGAGTTCGCGGATGCGTTCGAGGCCGAGGAAGCCGGCGTGGCCCTCGTTGGTGTGGAAGACCTCGGGCGCGGGCGTGCCGGTGAGCCGGGTGTACGTACGGACGGCGCGGACGCCGCCGATGCCGAGCAGCATCTCCTGGAGGAGGCGGTGCTCGCTGCCGCCGCCGTACAGCCGGTCGGTGACGCTCCGTTCGCCGGGGGCGTTCTCCTCGACGTCGGAGTCGAGCATCAGGAGGGGGACGCGGCCGACCTGCGCGATCCAGAGGTGGGCGTGCAGACTGCGCCCGCCGGGCAGGGCGAGGGTGATCCGGGCGGGGGCGCCGTCGGCCTCGCGGAGCAGGGTGACCGGCAGTTCGCCGGGGTCGAGGACGGGGTACTGCTCCTGCTGCCAGCCGTCCCGGCCGAGGGACTGGCGGAAGTAGCCGTACCGGTAGAGCAGTCCGACGCCGACGAGCGGGACGCCGAGGTCGCTGGCGGACTTGAGGTGGTCGCCGGCGAGGATGCCGAGGCCGCCGGAGTACTGGGGCAGGGCGGCGGTGACGCCGAACTCGGGCGAGAAGTAGGCGAGGGCGGCGGGCGCGTCGGCGGTCCGCTCGGTGGCCCGCTGGTACCAGCGGGGGGCGTGCAGATAGGTGTCGAGGTCCTCTGCGGCGGCCCGGAGCCGGGCCAGGAAGTCCTGGTCGGCGGCGAGCGCGGCGAGCCGGGGGGCTTCGAGGGCGCCGAGGATCCGGACGGGGTCGGTGCCGCCGGCCGGCGTCGAAGGGCCGGGGGGTTCGAGCGATTCGAAGAGGGCGCGGGTGGGTTCGTGCCAGGACCAGCGCAGGTTGTGCGCGAGGTCGGCGAGGGGTCGAAGGGTGTCGGGGAGGACGGGACGCACGGTGAATCGACGGATTGCCTTCACGCGTTCCACCTTCGCAGGCGAGTACGGAGCGGAGTGGACGCACCACGCTGTGCGTCCGTCGTTCCGCTCAGACCTTAGGGCACACCCCTCCCGCCGTGCGACGGCGCACGGGGAGCGGTGGGGCGCGTGTCAGCCGATGGCCGGGAGGGGGACCTCGTACGGGGAGCCCTGGTTCACGGTCGCCGGGTCGAAGGCCCCGGTGGCGGCGTACCGGCGGGCGATGGCGGCGAGTTCCTCGGCGGGGATGACGTCGTGGATGTCGGTGAAGCCGTGCGGGGCGCGCGCGTGCGCGAGGTCGATGACGACCTCGGGGCCCTGTGCGCGGTTGGCCTTCTGGAGCGCGGTGGTGACGGGCCTGCGGTCCCGCTCGTAGGCGGCGAGACCGTCCTCGGGGTCGGTGTGCCGGGCGAGGGCGTGGGCGAGGGCGCGCGCGTCGACGACGGACTGGCTCGCCCCGTTGGAGCCGATCGGGTACATGGCGTGGGCGGCGTCGCCGATGAGGGTGGTGCGGCCGTGGGTCCACCGGTCGAGCGGCTCGCGGTCGACCATCGGGTATTCGTACGCGGAGTCGGCGGCACGCAGGATGTCGGGGACGCTGACGCCGTCGAACTCCCAGCCCTCGTAGTACGGGAGGAACGTCTCGACGGGGACGGACCGGTTCCAGTCGCCGAGGAGCCGCTCCTCCCCGGCGGCCGTTCCCGCCCCGCAGGTGCGCTCGGCCGGGCGGGCCAGCGCCCAGTTCACCAGGACCTCCCGGTCGGGTCCGGTCGGCCGTCCCATCGGGTAGACGACGGCCTTCTGCCGGTCGTCGCCGGCGATGAGCATGAAGGAGCCCACCGCCCTGGCCGGCATCCGGGACACGCCCCGCCACACCAGCATCCCGTTCCACGGCGGCCCGCCCTCCCCCGGGTGCAGGGCCGCCCGCACGGTCGAGCGGATGCCGTCCGCGCCGACGAGCACGTCCGGTTCGAGGGAGGCCCGGCCGTGCACCGCGCCGGCCCGGTGCTCGAGCCGCAGCCGGGGCCGCCCGTCCGATGTCGGCTCCACGCCGCTCACCCGGACCCCGGTGACCAGGGCGGCGGGGCCGAGCCTGGCCCGTACCGCGCCGGCGAGCACCTGCTGGAGATGACCGCGGTGGACCGACAGCTGCGGCCAGAGGTAGCCCGCGCCGAGGCCGCGCGGCTCCCGGGATATCAGCCCGCCGGAGCGGTGGTAGTAGCGCAGTTCGCGGGTGCGCAGGGCGCCCGCCTCCAGGGCGTCGAGCAGGCCGAGCGCGTCGAGTTCGCGGACGGCGTTCGGCATGAGGTTGAGCCCGGCGCCGACCGGGCGGATCGCGGGCGCGGTCTCCACGACCGTCACCCGCTCGAAGCCGGCGGCGTGCAGGGAGAGGGCGGTGGTGAGGCCGGCGACGCCGCCGCCGGCGATCACGATGTGCGGGCTCTGCCCGTAGTCCGGCGCCGGCCGGCGGCGGTGGACGGGGAGGAAGGCGGAGGGGGTGGTGTGGGGGGACATGACGACTGCTCCTTCGGCGCCGCTACGCGGCCGACGGCCCGACGGGGGCCCCTGCGGGACGGCGCCGCACGGTCGCGCGGCGCACCATGGTCTCGTTCTCCCTGGTCAGATCCAGGATGGAGCGCAGCAGCGCGACCGGGGCCCCGCCGCTGCCCTCCTCGTACAGCCGGGTCTCCTCGCTGTACGCCTTGCGGGCGATGCCGAGGTGCCGGGCTCGGAAGGTCTTCAGGAGGCGCAGCACCCGGCCGAGTGCCTCCGCCGACGCGGTCAGCGAGGGCGGGAGCCGGTCCGCGCCCTCCCAGCTGACGGCGGCCGACAGCTTGCTCACGGCCGAGACCCCGCCCCGGTGCCGGGTGTGGAAGGCGCGCCAGGCGGGCAGCGCGTAGGGCACGGACTCCGCGAGGAAGGCCTCGTAGGCGGAGTCGGAGCGGTCGCACTGCCACAGCGTCAGATCGACCAGCCAGAGCGGCACCTGCGCGGCGGCGGGGCCGAGGTAGTCCCGGCCGTCGACCTCGACCTCCTCGAAGTAGGGGCGCAGGGTGACCGCGAAGTACTCCGGGGACACCTGCGCCACCGTGAGGTCGATGGAGTCGACCATCGCCCGCACGTGCCGGGCCACCCGGTCGAGGGCGGTGGCGAAGCCCGGGTCGTACGGTTCGAGGCGGGCGACGCGGGCGCAGTCGTCGACGGCGGCGACGAGGCCGGGGAAGACCATCCGTACCGCGTCCTGGAGCCGGGCCTCCGTCGGATGGCCGGTGTAGGAGCGGCGGCGGGGGCCGGTCGGGTTCCAGGTCGTGTAGTGGTGGACGGTGTCCCTCGGCACCATGTCGGTGCGGCGGCCGAGGAGTTCGAGGACGGGCAGCGCCTCGGGCACGGCGGCGAGGGGCTGTACTCCGTGCCGTTTCAGCGAGCCCAGGAGGATGCCGAGGTCCCGCATGGCGGCGAGCGCGTGGCCGACGCTCCACTGGGCGGCCCGGTCGATGTCCGGCACGAGGGCGCGCAGCGCGACGGTGAGCGCGGCGACGTCGGCGTCGGCGTTCATCGCGGGTACGGCGGCGAGCAGTCCGTCGGCGCCGAGCGGGTCGGCGGCGCGTATGTCCTCGGTGCGGTGACGCGGATCGCCCAACAGCACGGGGGCTCCTCTTTCCGGGGCTCGGTTCGCCGAAGAGGCACGGCTCACTGGCCGGTGGTCGTGGGCAGTGTTTCTGGTGGGGGGCGGGTCAGCGGCGGTCCGGGACGCGGTGCCCGGGGGACGGTTCCGGGGTCCGCCCGGGCGGGTGGAGGCGTACGGAGAGGAGTGCGGCCGCGGCGGCGAAGGCGGCGCCGGTGAGCAGGGCGGCGCGGTATCCGGAGGTCTCGGCGGCCGCGCGGGCCGCGTCGACGGCCTCCGTACGGCTGGTGGCGACGGCCACCAGGACGGCGAGGCCGAGGACGGAGCCGAACTGCTGGCTGGTGTTGACGAGTCCGGAGGCGAGTCCGGTCTCCTCGGCCGTGACCTCCGCCGTGGCCGCCACGTTCGTGGTGACCGTGACGAGCGGCAGGGCGGCGCCCAGGAGCAGGCTCGGGGCGAGGACGGTGCTCGCGAAGCCGCCGTCGGGGGTGAGGGCCAGGGCGAGCCACAGGGTCCCCGCGCACAGCAGGACGAATCCCAGGGTCATCGTCCGGTGCAGGCCGATCCGGAAGATGAGCCGGCCGGTCTGCGGGGCGACCGCGACGACGACGAGCGACAGCGGCAGCAGGCCGAGGCCGCCGCCCAGGGGCGGGTGGCCGAGGACGTTCTGGAGGTAGAGGCTGACCAGGAAGAACATCGGGAACAGGGTCGTCTGGGCGAGCGCGGCCAGGGTGTTGGACAGCCGGAGCGCGGGCCGGGTCAGGACGGAGGGCGGGACGAGCGGCGCGGCGGCCCGGGCCTCGACGGCGGTGAAGGCGAGCAGCAGCGCGAGGCCGGCCGCTCCGGCGCCGAGGGTGCGGGCGGACAGCCATCCGGCGTCGGCCGCGCCGACCAGCGCGTAGGCGACGAGGCCGAGTCCGGCGGTGGCGGTGAGCGCCCCGGCGAGGTCGAAGCCGCCGTGCCGGGCGGGGCCGGTGCGGCGGTCGAGGACCAGGGGGGCGAGGGCGGCGAGGGCGGCCGCGAACAGCACGTTCAGCCAGAACGTGGAGCGCCAGCCGAGCAGGTCGGTGACGACGCCTCCGAGGACCGTGCCGAGGACCCCGCCGAGGCCGCCCATCGCGGCGAACGCGCCGAGCGCCCGGTGCCGGGCGGGCCCGTCGGGGAAGAGCAGGAGGAGCAGGGCGAAGGCGGCGGCCGCGGCGATCGCGGCGCCGACGCCCTGGGCGGCGCGGGCCGCGACGAGGGCGTCGGCGCCGGGGGCGAGACCACCGGCGGCGGAGGCGACGGCGAGCAGGCCGAGGCCGCCGAGGAAGACCCGCCGGTGGCCGAGGAGGTCGGCGATCCGGCCGCCGAGGAGGAGGAGTCCGCCGAAGGTGATGAGGTAGGCGTTGGCGACCCAGGAGAGGTCGGCGGAGCCGGCGGTGAGGTCCTCGCCGACGGACGGCAGCGCCACGTTGACGATCGCGGTGTCCATGATGAGCAGCAGTTGGGTGGCGGCGAGCAGGGCGAGTGCTCCGCGCCGTGGTGCCGGTGCCGTCGTCACCGGGTCGTCCCGAGGCCGTAGCCGTCGAGACAGGCCTGGGCGAGGTTCTCGCAGTCGTCGGCGGCGCCGGCCCAGGTCTGCATGGTCAGGTAGACGTGCGGGGCGCCGTGGTAGAGGCGCTCGTACTGTTCGTGGCGTCCCGCGAACTCGGAACCGAGGGCGTCCCAGGCGAGTTTGAGGAGTTTGACGCGGTCCTCGGCGGGGTGGCCGGTGGTGCCGAAGTAGCGGCGGACCAGGGGCCCGAGTTCGGGGTGGAGGAGGTCGTGGCCGCTGGCGGGCAGCTGGACGAGGGCGCCGCCCGCGAGGAGCCTGATGTCCTGGACGGCCCGCGGGTAGAGCTCGCCGGCCATGATCCGCTGGGCGAAGGAGATGTCCTGCCCGGGGCGGACGCCGCCGCGCCCGCCGTCGACCTCCTCGTACGAGGCCTCGGCGGCGAGCACGAAGGCCTTGGCCTGGGCGACCATGCCGAGGAGCCGGCCGACGGCCTGGGTGACGGGCGGGAGGTTCTCGGTGCCGTTCGAGCGGGTGATGAGGATCGCGAGTCCGGTGAGGAACTCCAGCTTGGTCCAGAAGCGGGTCGCGGACTGGTGGACCAGGTTGAGGTAGGCGGGGGTCCGCCACCAGACGGCGCCGGTGGTGGCCGGGTCGCGGTGGGTGAGGACCCGTTCCCAGGGCACGAAGACGTCCTCGCAGACCAGCATCGCGTCGTTCTCGTCGTACCGGGAGGACAGCGGGTGGTCGAAGACGGACCGGGAGCGTTCCTCGTAGGAGGTGCGGGAGATCAGCCTGAGGCCGGGGGTGTCGGGCCGTACGGCGAAGGTCAGGGCGTGCGCGAGGTCGTCGGCGGGGAGCGGCTCGATGGTGCCGACGAGGATCTCGTCGGCGAAGACGGCGCCCGTGCCGACGGTCTTGGCTCCGCTGACGACGATCCCGCCGTCCCGTTCCGCCACGACCCGCAGGGTGAGGTCCTCCCCGCCGTGCCCGGGGGGCGGGTTGCCGAGGGTGAACGCGCAGTGCAGATCGCCCTCGGCGAGCCGGCGGTGGAAGGCGAGGGCGTGCTCGGCGCCGTCGAAGGTCCCGCCGGTGAAGACGGCGGGCGCGGCGGCGAATCCGGCCGCGCCGGCGGCCATGTAGTCGGGGGTGCGGCCGAGGAAGCCGAAGCCGGCCCGGGCCGTGGTGCGGAAGGCGCGCCGGCGGGCGACGAGGTCCTCGTACGAGCGGGGCACGGCGTACGCGCGGCGCACCCCGCCCTGGACGAGGACGGGGTGGTGGACGGGGTCGTCGGCGAGGTCGTAGAGCCCGGCGAAGGAGGCGGCGGTGGACCGGAAGGCGGGGTGGGCGGTGACGTCCTCGACCCGCTCCCCGTCGAGCCAGATCTCGCGCCCGTCGCGCAGCCCCTCCAGATACTCCTGCCCGGACCTCGTCACCGGTGTATCGCCTCTCCTCGGGTGTCACGGCTGTGCCGGTCCCGAGCCTGTCCGGGGCGACCCGTCCGGACAATGAGCTTCCGTCCAGGGGTCCTTAAGAACCGGCCAGGGAGTCCCGAAGATGTCAGGTCGGTGGATCCGGGACGGCGGGGACGCCCGGAGGGTGCCGCCGGACGGCCGTCCGCCGGCCGTTCCGGAGGTCCGGTCCGCCGCCCCTCAGGCGGCCCGGTCGGCTCCCGAGCGGTACTCCCCCGGGGTCACCCCGAACCATTTGCGGAAGGCGAGGTGGAAGCCGACGGCGCTCTGGTAGCCGACGCGGGCGGGCACGGCCGACTGCGGCAGGGACGTCTCGGTGAGGAGCCGGCCGGCCTCCTGCATGCGGCGGGCGGCGAGGTACCGGGCCGGTGACTCGCCGACCAGGTCGCGGAAGGAGGCGGTGAACGCGGAGCGGGACATGCCGACCTCCCGGGCGAGGGAGTCGATGGTCCAGGGTTCGGCGAACCGGGTGGCCATCATGACGACGGCCCGGCTGATCCCGGGATGCCTCAGCAGCGGCAGCGAGGCCGGGTTTCCGGCGAGTTCGCGGAGCAGCGGCCGGAGCGCCAGGACCAGGGCCATCTCGAAGGCGCGCAGGGTGATGAGCCGGTCGCCGGGGCCGACGGGCCGGTCCGGGGCGGCGAGCAGCCGCAGGGTGTCGCGGAGCAGCGGCTCGCGGGCGACCTGGGGTCCGTCGAGGACGAGTGCCCAGGGCAGCGAGGTGTAGAGGCCGGTGGCGGCGCTGGCGTCGTAGTGCAGTCCGGCGCAGAGCAGCCGGCTCTCGGGGCCGCTGCCCTCGATGACGATCTCGCCGGAGGTGCCGGGATGCCGCTCGGGCAGGACGGCCTTGAGCGGGAGGCCCTGGCGGTCGGGCCGGTCGGAGAGGCGGTGCGCGGTGCCGGTCGGGAAGACGACGAGGTCGCCCGCGTGCAGTTCGACCGGGGCCTCGGCCTCGGTGGTGATCCAGCAGTCGCCCTCGACGACGTAGTGGAGGACGGCGCAGCTGCGTTCGGCGTCGCCCTCGATGGCCCAGGGAGCGCGGACGTGCCAGCGGCTGTCGAAGACTCCGGTGAGCCGGAGGGGTTTGAGCAGTTCGCTCAGCAGGTCGTCCTGCTCTTCCAGCTCGGGCTGCTGTGCGTGACGGTCGGTTCCCACGATTGCCATGGACGATCCTTCAACTTCCGCCCCGGTTTGTTAATTGAACGGCCGAAGCCGTGGCGGCGAGCCTGGAGAGACGCCGACACCACAGCCGGGAAAGTCTATCGAAGGGCCTCAGACACACATGTCCAGTGAGATTCCGATGCGGGTGGCGGTCGTGGGCGCGACGGGGTTCCAGGGGGGTGCGGTGGCCCGCCTGCTCGCCGAGCGGCACCACCGGGTCCACACGCTGACGCGGCGGCTGCCGGCGGACCGGCCGCCGCTGCCGGGGGCCTCCTTCGTCGCCGGTGATCTGGGCCGGCCGGACGACGTGCGGCAGCTCTTCGAGGGGACGACGCACGCGTTCATGTCGATGCCGCTGGTGTACGAGAGCGAGCGGGTGGAGGCGTACGCGCGGAACGTCGCGGGGGCGGCCCTCGAGGCGGGCACGGAGCGTCTGGTCTTCAACGCCAACACCCGGATCCCGCTGGGTCCGACGGACGTCGCCGCCTTCGAGACGCGCCGGCTCGCGGAGCGGGTGCTGCGGGACAGCGGGGTGCCGCTGGTGGTGATCCGGCCGCCGGTGTACCTGGACAACCTGTTCTCGCCGTGGAACGGGCCGGCCCTGGTCGACGACGGCGTGCTCGCCTATCCGCTGCCTGCGGCCGCGCGGACCGCGTGGCTGTCGCACCGGGGCCTGGCGGAGGCGGCGCTCGCGGCGCTCACCCGGGAGGACCTGGAGGGCCGGACGTTCGACATCGGCGGCGAACGCTCCCTGACGGGCGGCGAGCTCGCGGCGGCGTTCGGCCGGGGGCTCGGCCGGGCGGTGCGGTACGAGGAGCTGGATCCGGCCGCTTTCGAACGGAGCCTCGCCCGGCTGCTCGGCCCGGATACGGCGGCCGGGGTGGCCGGGATCTACCACTTCATGGCGAGCGGCGCCGATCCGCTCCTGATGGCGGACGACGACGGCGTGTCGACGGAGGTCCTGGCCCTCGAACCGCCTCCGGTGGAGGAATGGGTGGCCCGCCAGCCCTGGCAGGTCTGGTCCTCGGACACGCCCTCGGAGCGCTGACCACGACACGCGGAACAGGCCCCGCCCGACAAGGGCGGGGTCTTTTCTTTGTCCGGGTCCTGTGCTTGCCGGTTCGGCTACGCCCTAGTAGTTAACAAAGCGCCGGGATTGCCCACCCGAGGACGGTGGGAAGGCTTCACCGGTAATCCCCCGAACCCTTCTCCCCGTGACCCCTGTTCATCCCTGTGGACCCCCCATCCGAGTGAACGCGGACAGGAGCGGCCATGCCCGCAACCCGTCGGCCGTCGACGGAGCTAGAAAGAGCGCACAACCACCACCCGCACCCCCGTAACCCGTCAGGTGATGCTGTGAATCCGCTCATGGGACGCATTCCCGTACTGGACGTACGCCCGCTGGTCGACTGTGGCCGGCGCCCCGCCAAAGCGGTGGCCGGAGAGACCTTCGAGGTGACCGCGACCGTCTTCCGCGAGGGCCACGACGCGGTCGCCGCCAATGTCGTGCTGCACGGCCCCTCGGGCCGCCCCGGCCCCTGGACCCCGATGCGCGAACTGGCCCCCGGCACCGACCGGTGGGGGGCCGAGGTCACCCCGGACGCCGAGGGCCTGTGGACGTACACCGTCGAGGCGTGGAGCGACCCGCTGGCCACCTGGCGCCACACGGCGAAGATCAAGATCCCGGCCGGGATCGACTCCGAACTGGTCCTCTCCGAGGGCGCCGAGCTGCACGAGCGGGCGGCGAAGGCCGTCCCGAAGAAGGGCGGCGCCCGGGAGGCCGTGCTCGCCGCAGCGGACGCCCTGCGGGACGCGTCGCGGCCGGCCGCGGTCCGGCTGGCGGCGGCCCTGAACCCCCGGGTCGTGGAGTCCCTCGACCGCCATCCGCTGCGCGAACTCCTGTCCTCGTCGCCCGCGTTGCCGCTCCAGGTGGAGCGGGAGCGCGCCCTGTTCGGCTCCTGGTACGAGTTCTTCCCGCGCTCGGAGGGCGTACGGAAGGTCAAGGGCCGCACGGTCCCTGGGAACTTCCGTACCGCCGCCGAGCGGCTCCCCGCGGTGGCGGCGATGGGCTTCGACGTGGTCTACCTGCCGCCGGTGCACCCCATCGGCGAGACCCACCGCAAGGGCCCCAACAACTCCCTCTCCGCGGCGCCGAACGACGTCGGCGTGCCGTGGGCGATCGGTTCGCCGGAGGGCGGCCACGACGCGCTCCACCCGGACCTGGGGACCTTCGAGGACTTCGACGCCTTCGTGGCGCGGGCCCGGGAACTGCGTCTGGAGATCGCCCTGGACTTCGCGCTCCAGTGCTCCCCGGACCACCCGTGGGTGGAGAAGCACCCGGAGTGGTTCCACCACCGTCCGGACGGCTCGATCGCGTACGCCGAGAACCCGCCGAAGAAGTACCAGGACATCTATCCCGTGGCGTTCGACGTGGACATGGACGGGATCGTCGCGGAGACCGTGCGGATCCTCCGGCACTGGATGGACCACGGGGTACGGATCTTCCGCGTCGACAACCCGCACACCAAGCCCGTGGTGTTCTGGGAGCGGGTGATCGGCGAGATCAACGCCGCCGACCCGGACGTGATCTTCCTGGCGGAGGCATTCACCCGGCCGGCGATGATGCGGACGCTCGGCGCGATCGGCTTCCAGCAGTCGTACACGTACTTCACCTGGCGGAACACCAAGGAGGAGCTCACGGAGTACCTGACGGAGCTGTCCGGGGAGACGGCGGCGCAGATGCGGCCGAACTTCTTCGTGAACACCCCGGACATCCTGCACGCCTACCTCCAGGAGGGCGGCCGGCCGGCGTTCGAGGCGCGCGCGGTGCTCGCGGCGACGCTGTCGCCCTCGTGGGGCATGTACGCCGGGTACGAGCTGTGCGAGGGCACCGCGCTGCGGGACGGCAGCGAGGAGTACCTCGACTCGGAGAAGTACCAACTGCGCCCGCGCGACTGGGCGTCGGCGGAGCGGACCGGGGCGACGATCGCCCCGCTGATCACCGCGCTGAACCGGATCAGGCGCCGTCACCCGGCCCTGCGACGGCTGCGGAATCTCACCTTCCATGACACGGACAACCCGCAGGTGATCGCGTACAGCAAGCGATCGGGTTCGAACACCGTTCTGGTGGTCGTCAACCTCGACCCGCACCACACCCAGGAGGCGACGCTCTCGTTGGACATGCCGGAACTCGGCCTCGACTGGCACGAGACCGTGCCGGTGCGCGACGAGCTCACCGGCGAGACCTATCACTGGGGCAGGACCAGCTACGTGCGCCTAGAGCCGGGTGTCACACCCGCGCACGTCCTCGTCCTGCGACCGTCCCCGCAGACCGGAGGGTCACCCACATCATGACTGTCAACGAGCCCGTCCCCGACACCTTCGAGGACACCCCCGCCAAGGACCGCGATCCCGACTGGTTCAAGCGGGCCGTCTTCTACGAGGTCCTCGTCCGGTCCTTCCAGGACAGCAACGGGGACGGCGTCGGCGACCTGAAGGGCATCACGTCCAAGCTGGACTACCTCCAGTGGCTGGGCGTGGACTGCCTCTGGCTGCCACCGTTCTTCAAGTCCCCCCTGAGGGACGGCGGCTACGACGTCGCCGACTACACGTCGGTGCTGCCCGAGTTCGGCGACCTGGCCGACTTCGTCGAGTTCGTCGACGCGGCCCACCAGCGCGGGATGCGCGTGGTCATCGACTTCGTCATGAACCACACGAGCGACCAGCACGAGTGGTTCCAGGAGTCGCGGCGCGACCCGGACGGACCGTACGGCGACTACTACGTCTGGGCCGACGACGACAAGCAGTACGCGGACGCCCGGATCATCTTCGTCGACACCGAGTCCTCGAACTGGACCTTCGACCCGGTCCGCAAGCAGTACTACTGGCACCGGTTCTTCTCGCACCAGCCCGACCTCAACTACGAGAACCCGGCGGTGCAGGAGGAGATCCTGTCCGCGCTGAAGTTCTGGCTGGACCTGGGGATCGACGGCTTCCGGCTCGACGCGGTGCCGTACCTGTACCAGCAGGAGGGCACCAACTGCGAGAACCTCCCCGCGACCCACGCCTTCCTCAAGCGGGTCCGCAAGGAGATCGACGACCACTACCCGGACACGGTGCTGCTCGCCGAGGCCAACCAGTGGCCGGAGGACGTCGTCGACTACTTCGGCGACTTCCGCTCCGGCGGCGACGAGTGCCACATGGCCTTCCACTTCCCGGTCATGCCGCGGATCTTCATGGCCGTGCGGCGCGAGTCGCGCTACCCGGTCTCGGAGATCCTGGCGAAGACCCCGGAGATCCCCTCCGGCTGCCAGTGGGGCATCTTCCTGCGCAACCACGACGAGCTGACGCTCGAGATGGTCACGGACGAAGAGCGCGACTACATGTACGCCGAGTACGCCAAGGACCCGCGGATGCGGGCCAACATCGGCATCCGGCGCCGTCTCGCCCCGCTCCTCGACAACGACCGCAAGCAGATGGAGCTGTTCACCGCGCTGCTCTTCTCGCTGCCCGGCTCGCCGGTGCTCTACTACGGCGACGAGATCGGCATGGGCGACAACATCTGGCTGGGCGACCGGGACGGCGTCCGCACCCCGATGCAGTGGACCCCCGACCGGAACGCCGGCTTCTCCTCCTGCGACCCGGGACGGCTCTACCTGCCGGCCATCATGGACCCGGTCCACGGCTACCAGGTGACCAACGTGGAGGCGGGCATGGCCTCGCCGTCCTCGCTGCTGCACTGGACGAAGCGGATGATCGAGATCCGGAAGCAGAACCGGGCCTTCGGAACGGGGACGTACACCGAACTCCCGGCGTCCAACCCGGCGGTGCTCGCCTTCCTGAGGGAGGACGGTGACGATCTCGTCCTCTGCGTGAACAACTTCTCGCGGTTCGCGCAGCCGACCGAACTCGACCTCCGACGCTTCGACGGCACCCAGCCGGTGGAGCTGATCGGCGGGGTGACGTTCCCGGCCATCGGCCAGCTCCCCTACCTCCTGACCCTTGCGGGACACGGCTTCTACTGGTTCCGTCTCAAGAAGGGCTGACCGCCGGTCAGTTCGGATTCGTCCTGGGTGGGACGGTTTCCTCCCGTCCCACTCTGGGCACTGTGACCCACACACGTTCCGCAGCACGATTCAGGTCCATACGGGCCTTCTTGCCGGGCCCATACGGATCTTCCCCTTCCGACACGTCCCGCACATCCGGACAGCCCCAGCCGCCATCCGGGACACTCTGCGCATTTGAACGCATACGACAGCCAACTGCGCGCCCCGGGGAAAGGACGCGATGCCATGCCGGAGACCGCATCCACCACCCGGGCCCCGGACGCCCTCCTTCCGTCCCTCGCCCCCCTGCTCCACGAATGGCTGCCACGGCAGCGCTGGTTCGCGGGCAAGGGCCGCCGGGTCACCGGATTCACGCTGGACGCGGCCACCGAGCTGCTGCCTCTGGACGGCGCGGGCCCCGGCCTCCTCCATCTGCTCGTACGGGTCGAACAGCCGGGCCGCCCGGCCGGGACACCCGCCGACTGCTACCAACTGCTCCTGGGCGTACGGACCCAGCTCCCGCCCCGCCTCGCCCCCGCCCTGATCGGGCGGATCCGGCAGGGGCCGCTCGCCGGACGTGCCGTGTACGAAGGGCTGCGCGACCCGCGGCTCGCCGGCCTCCTCTACGAGCGACTGCGCACCCCGGGCCGGACCGGCCCCCTGCACTTCCACGCCACGACGGCGCTCCCGCCCGCCCTGGCCCCCCGCATGCTGGACGCCGAGCAATCCAACTCCTCCCTGGTGTACGGAGATTCGTTCATCCTCAAGATCTTCCGCCGGGTCAGCCCCGGGGCCAACCCGGACCTGGAACTGCCGCTCGCCCTCGCCGGAGCGGGCTGCGCCCGGGTCCCGGCGCCGGTCGCCTGGTTCGAGAGCGGGGCGGCGACCCTGGGCGTCCTCCAGCCGTACCTGCGGGACTCCCGCGACGGATGGCGGCTCGCCCTCGACGCGCTCGCCGACGGACGGGACTTCACCGCTGAGGCGCGGGCGCTCGGCCGGGCCACGGCCGAGGTCCACCTCGCCCTCGCGGAGGCGCTGCCGACCCGCCGGCTCGGCCGCGCGGAGACCGAACAGCTGGCGGCCGCGATGGACCACCGGCTGCACGCGGCGGCGCAGGCGGTACCGGCGCTGCTGCCCTTCGTCCCCGGCCTGCGCGCCGTCTTCGAGGCGGCGAGCGGCACGTCCGGCGGCGGATTCGTCCAGCGCATCCACGGCGACCTGCACCTCGGACAGACACTGCGGGGGGCCGACGGCGGCTGGGCCGTCATCGACTTCGAGGGCGAGCCGGCGAAGCCGCTCGACGAGCGGCGCAGCCCGCAGCCCACGGTCCGCGACGTCGCCGGCATGCTCCGCTCCTTCGACTACGCGGCCCGTACGCACCGGCCGTGGAACGCGGACTGGGCGGCGCGGAGCCGGGCGGCGTTCTGCACGGGGTACGCGGAGGCCTCGGGCGCGGATCCTCGGACGGACCCGGCGCTGCTGCGCGCCTACGAGACGGACAAGGCGGTGTACGAGGTCGTGTACGAGGCCCGGCACCGGCCGGACTGGCTCCCGGTCCCGATGTCCGCCATCGAACGCCTGTCGGCCCCGCAGTGACCCGGCCGCCGACACCGCCCCGGGCGCCGCCACCCCGCCGGGGCCGCACCCGGGCCCACGTCCGGGCCCGCCACCCCCGTCCCGGCGCGGACGTCACCCGCCGGGTGGAGCCCGCGCGCCTCGGCGGGCTCGGCCCTCCCCACCCCGGGCGGGCCGGCCCGCCACGCCCTCGCCACCCACCCGTCCGGGCCCGCCCCGCCCGCCTCCACCCCTGTACGGGCACGCGCAGGGCGCCCGCCTCCACCACCCACGTGGGCGCGCGCCGCGCGCCTCCACCCCACCCCTGTGCGGGCTGCGCCCGCGCCCGCGCCTCGCCCACCCGCTCCGTGTGGGCAATCGTCCCGCTGGGGCGGGACGGGTGGGCACACGGGACGGCGCCCTCTGGCGGCGCCTCCGCCCCTTGTGCCTGGACCCGCACCCACAGTGCGGCGCACCTCGTGGTGCGGGTTCAGGCGCGGAAGCCTAGGCCCGGCTGGGGGCGCCGTCCGTTGTGCCCACCCGTTCCGCCCCAGCGGAACAGATGCCCACAACGAGGTGGGCGGGAGGCGCGGGGGCGGGCGCCGCCCCTGCGGAACAGATGCCCACAACGCGCTTGGGCGGGCAGGCGCCGCCCCGGCGGAACGAAGGTCCACAACGGCGGGCCGCACCCGCCGTGGGCATCCGCCCGCCCATCGCCCCCACGCACCGCCCGTTCGGCCGAGTGTCCCGTCCCCGTACCTCACCGTTGCGCAGTCATACCCCCCGTACCCCCCAGGAGGCATCCCGGTGACCGCCCGCCCCGCAGGCAAGTCGGCCCGCAGCACCACGGCAGCCAAGAAAGGCAAGACCGCCGCCAAGCCGCCCGCCCCCCGTCAGGCCCCACCGCTCGACCCGGTCGACCGGGCGCGCCTGCTCGCCGGGGAGCATCACGACCCGCACGGCGTGCTCGGCGCGCATCCGGTGCGCGGCGGCGTGGTGGTCCGGGTGCTGCGCCCGTGGGCGAAGGAGGTCACCGTCCTGACGAAGGGGAGGCGGATCCCGCTCCTGAGCGAGGGCGACGGGATCTTCTCCGGGCTCCTGCCCCTGCTCCGCAAGGTCCCCGCGTACGAGCTGCGCGTCCGGTACGACGACGGCCCCGACGAGCTCGCCGTCCACGACCCGTACCGCTTCCTGCCCTCCCTCGGCGAGCTCGACCTGCATCTGATCGGCGAGGGCCGGCACGAGGAGCTGTGGACGGCCCTCGGGTCCCACACCGTGACCCACGACGGAGTCGCCGGGACCCGCTTCGCGGTCTGGGCGCCGAACGCCCGCGGTGTCCGTGTCACCGGTGACTTCACTCACTGGGACGGCACGGGGCTGCCGATGCGCTCGCTGGGTTCGACGGGTGTGTGGGAGCTGTTCGTGCCGGGGGTCGGCGAGGGCGCGCTCTACAAGTACGACATCACGCGGCCGGACGGTACGCACACCGTCCGCGCGGACCCGATGGCCCGCCGTACCGAGTGCCCGCCGAACACCGCGTCGATCGTGACCGCCTCGCACTACACCTGGGACGACGCCGAGTGGATGGCGCGGCGCGGGACGCGCCCGCCGCACGAGGCGCCGATCTCCGTCTACGAGGTCCATCTGCCGTCCTGGCGGCCGGGGTTGTCCTATCGTCAGCTGGCCGAGCAGCTGCCCGCGTACGTCCGCGATCTCGGCTTCACGCACGTGGAGCTGATGCCGGTCACCGAGCATCCCTTCGGAGGCTCGTGGGGCTACCAGGTCACGGGCTTCTACGCGCCGACGGCCCGCATGGGCACCCCCGACGACTTCAGGTTCCTGGTGGACGCGCTGCACCGGGCGGGCATCGGGGTCCTGATGGACTGGGTGCCGGCGCACTTCCCGAAGGACGACTGGGCGCTGGCCGAGTTCGACGGGCGGCCGCTGTACGAGCACGAGGACCCGCGCCGTTCGCACCATCCCGACTGGGGCACGCTGGAGTTCGACTACGGCCGCAAGGAGGTGCGGAACTTCCTGGTGGCGAACGCCGTGTACTGGTGCCAGGAGTTCCACATCGACGGTCTGCGGGTGGACGCGGTGGCGTCGATGCTCTACCTGGACTACTCCCGGGAGCACGGCGAGTGGCTGCCGAACGAGCACGGCGGCCGGGAGAACCTGGACGCGGTGGCCTTCCTCCAGGAGATGAACGCGACGGTGTACCGGCGCTGCCCGGGGATCGTGACCTTCGCGGAGGAGTCGACGGCCTGGGACGGCGTGACGCGGGCGACGGACCAGGTGGGGCCGGGCGGCTTCGGCGGTCTGGGCTTCGGCATGAAGTGGAACATGGGCTGGATGCACGACTCGCTGGAGTACGTGCAGAAGGAGCCGGTGCACCGCAAGTACCACCACCACGAGATGACGTTCTCGATGGTGTACGCGTACAGCGAGAACTACATCCTGCCGATCTCCCACGACGAGGTGGTGCACGGCAAGCGGTCGCTGGTGTCGAAGATGCCGGGCGACTGGTGGCAGCAGCGCGCCAACCACCGCGCCTATCTGGGCTTCATGTGGGCGCACCCCGGCAAGCAACTGCTGTACATGGGGCAGGAGTTCGCGCAGGGTGGCGAGTGGTCGGCGGATCACGGGCCGGACTGGTGGCTGCTCGACCCGGCGTACGGGGCGGAGCCGGACCACCGGGGGGTGCGGGATCTCGTGCGCGACCTGAACACGGTGTACCAGGCGACGCCCTCGCTCTGGGAGCGGGACACCGTGCCGGACGGCTTCCAGTGGGTGGTCGGGGACGCGGCCGAGGACAACGTCTTCGCGTTCCTGCGGTTCGACGCGTTCGGCTCGCCGCTGCTGGCGGTCTCGAACTTCTCGCCGGTCGTGCGGCACGACTACCGGCTCGGCGTGCCGGACGCGGTGGTGGCCTGGTCGGAGGTCCTGAACACGGACGACGGCCGGTACGGCGGCGGGGACGTGGTGGGGCGGGATCCGGTGAAGACGGAGTCGGTTCCGCACCACGGGCGTTCGGCCAGCATCCGGATGACGCTGCCGCCGCTCGCGACGGTCTGGCTGCGTCCGGCCTGAGCCGCACCGAAGTCGGCCGGGGCAGAAAAGGTCGCTATCTGTCCGATAATTGACGGCCGTTCCGTTGATGGTTCACGCGTTCGGGCATCTCAGCAGTTGTTCGGATATCTTCGCTCTCCAGATCAGGCCGACAGGTCCAGAGGGGCGCGGAATGACGCAGGACACCGTCGCGCGGCGTCTGTCGCCGCAGCTCTGCCATCGGGTGCGCAGCGAGGACACCTTCCCCGTCGAGTGGCGACCGCTCGACGGGAGGGACCGCTTCGCGGTCCGGGCCACCTGGCCCACCGACCACCCGTTCTTCACCCCGGTCCGCCGGGGTGAGGAACGGTGTCACGACCCGCTCCTGGTCGTCGAGACGTTGCGGCAGGCCGCGATGGCCCTTCTGCACTCGGTCCACGGACTTCCGCTGACCCGGCACATCCTGCTGAGCGAGATCTCCCTGACCTGCGACCCGGCGGGCCTCACCGTCGCCGGCGACGAGCCGGACATCGAGATCCGGTTCGCCGAGATCGTGCTGCGCGGCGACCGGTTGGCCGAAATGCTGGTGGAGTGGACCGTACGGCGCGGGGCCCGCGTGGTGGCGACGGGCGGCGGCCACGCCCGGTTCCTCGGCGGTGCCGCCTACCGCAGACTGCGCGGCGGGCACGTCGAGGCCGGCGTCGCGCACCCGGGGCCCTGGACCCGCCGGGCCCCGGCGCCGCTCACCGGCCGGGCGAGGCGCGAGGACGTCCTCCTCTCCCCGACCGGCCGGGAGGGGGTGTGGGAACTGGTCGTCGACACCGGTCACCCCACCCTCTTCCAGCACCCCAACGATCACATACCGGGGATGCTCTTCCTGGAGGCCGCCCGGCAGGCCGTCTCCGCCGCCGTGTGGCCCCGCCCCTGTCTGCCGACCGCGCTGCGGATCCGCTTCGACCGGTACGCCGAGTTCGACGGCGGCCCCTGTCTGCTCCGCGCCGAGCCCGTGAGCCCGGCGGGGACGGCGGGGTCCCCCAGGACGGCGGGGGCGGCCGACGTGCCCGGGACGTTCGAGGTCACCGGGTACCAGGACGGCGCACGGCTCTTCACCTGCGAGCTGCGGACCGGATGATCCCGAGCCGCTGGGTCGCCCGGGTCAGCGCCACGTACAGGTCGTTCGTCCCGTGCACGGCTCCGGCCACGATGCCCTCCGGGTCGACGACCAGCACGGTGTCGAACTCCAGGCCCTTCGCCTGCCGGGGGTCGAGGAGCACGACGGGCCGGGTGAGGTCGGGAGCCGGTCCGTACGCGGCCTCCGGCAGCGCGGCGATCAGCTCGGGGTGCAGCTCGGGCGGGGCGATCACGGCGATCCTGCCCTCCTCGCGCAGCTCGGTCGCCACCGCGTCGGCGGCCTCCTTCACCGGGTCGTCCACCGTCCGGTCCCAGGGCTCGACCCCGGTGGACCGTACCGAGCTCGGCGGCTCGAACCCCGGGTCGTCGGCCCGCCGCACCGCGGCCGCGACGGCCATGATCTCGGCGGGCGTGCGGTAGTTGACGCCGAGTCGCACCAGCTCCCAGCGGTCCTCCACGTACGGGGCGAGGATCCGCTCCCAGGCGCCGACGCCGGCCGGGTCGCCGGTCTGGGCGGGGTCGCCGACCAGGGTCATCGATCGGGTGGGGCTGCGGCGCATGAGGAGCCGCCAGGCCATCGCGGAGAGCTCCTGCGCCTCGTCGACGATGATGTGCCCGAAGGCCCAGGTGCGGTCGGCGGCGGCGCGCTCGGCGGCCGTGCGGTGGTCGGCCTCCTCGTGGCGCTCGGCGAACCGCTCGGCGTCGATGATGTCGTGGGCCGAGAGGACCTCGGAGGCGTCCTTGTCGTGCTCCTCCTTGTCCTCGAACTCGTAGGTGCGGGAGGCGTAGGAGACGTCGAGGACGCCCTGCGCGTACTGGATCTGCTTCTGCCGTTCGGCCTCCTCCGCGGCACGGACGGCGGAGTCGTCCTCGCCGAGGAGTTCGGCGGCCTCGTCGAGCAGCGGCACGTCGGCGGGGGTCCAGGGGCCGTCGCCGCGCCGGATGCACCGGGCGTCGGCCTCGTCGAGGTGGGTGGGTTCGGCCAGGTAGTCGGCGAGGAAGTCCTGCGGGGTGAGGGCGGGCCAGAGGGTGTCGATCGCCGCGTACACCTCGGGGTTCCCCGCGATGCCCTTGGCGAGCAGGGCGATGTCGTCGGGTCCGAGGAAGTTGGGGCCGCCGTAGGGGTCGGCGCCGATCCGGTCGGCGAGCTGTTCGGCGAGCGCGTCGAGGATCCGGAAGACGAAGTAGGGGCGGGCCAGGTTGTGCGGGAGGGCCGTCTCGCGGGCCTTGTGACGGGCCTCCAGGGCCATGTCCCAGTCGATGACCAGGTCGCCGTCCTCGTGGGGGACGATCAGCGGCTCGCCGCGCTCGGGGACCTGCTGGCGGTCCCGTACGGCGGCGGCGAGCGCCCCGGCCATCGCGGCCGAGCCCTTGACGGCGGCGGCGCGGGGGGTGTCGGTGCCGGTGGCCCGGACGCCGGGGAACAGCTCGGCGGGGGTGGCGAGGAGGACGCCGGTCTCGCCGAGCGAGGGCAGGACGTTGCCGATGTAGCCGAGGAAGGCCGGGTTGGGGCCGACGATGAGGACGGCCCGCTTGGCGAGCTGCTCGCGGTGCGCGTAGAGCAGGTAGGCGGCGCGGTGCAGGGCGACCGCCGTCTTGCCGGTGCCGGGGCCGCCCTCGACGACCAGGACCCCGCGGTGCGGGGAGCGGATGATGCCGTCCTGTTCGGCCTGGATGGTCTGCACGATGTCGTGCATCCGGCCGGTGCGGGCGGCGTCGAGCGCGGCGAGCAGCACCTCGTCGGCGTCGCGGTTCTCGTGCCCGGTGCGGGTGGCGTCGCCGAGGTCGAGCACCTCGTCGTGGAGTGCCGTGACGGTCCGGCCGAGGGTGCTGATGTGCCGGCGGCGGGAGAGCCCCATCGGCTCGTATCCGGTGGCGAGGTAGAAGGGCCGGGCGACCTCGGCGCGCCAGTCGACCACCAGCGGGGTGCGGTGGGGGTCGTCCTCGCGGATGCCGAGCCGCCCGATGTGGTGGTCGCGCCCGTCCTTGAAGACGAGCCGGCCGAAACAGAGCCCGCTCTCCCCCGCGTTGAGCGCGGCGAGCAGCCCGGACTGCTCGGCGACCATGACGTCGCGTTCGAGCCGGCCCTGGTTGCCGCCGACCCCCGGGGTGCGCAGGGCCCGCTCGACGGCGGCCTCGGCCTCGTCCCTCAGATCGTCGAGTCGTGTGTAGAGATCGGTGATGAATTGCTGCTCGTTCCGAAATTCCTCGGTTGACAATTCGACTCCCGGCGCGATACACTGCGTTTATTGAACTTCTCTGCGCCTGTGGTGTTTCCGGGCGCAGAATCCATTAATATACGCGATGAAATACCCCGACTGTCAATTGTAGTCGGGGTATTTCTGTATGCCCTGCCGAACTGTCGGGGCGCCGCGCTGGGACGGGTCCGGCGGATCGGGGCCGGACACCCCCTAGGCGAGGACGTCCTCCAGGTCCTGCAGCAGACGGCGCTTCGGGCGGGCGCCGACGATCGACTTCACGGGCTCGCCCGCCCGGAAGACCATGAGGGTCGGCGTCGCGAGGACCCCGTACCTCACCGTCGTCTCCGGGTTCCGGTCGACGTCGATCTCGACGATCCGGAGCCGCTCCGCCTCCTCCGCCGCGAGGGCGGCGAGCACCGGCGTCAGCTGCCGGCACGGTCCGCACCACTCCGCGGTGAACTTCACCAGCACCGGCAGCTCGGCGGCCAGCACCTCCGTACCGAACTCCGCGTCGGTGACCTCGGCCACCCCTTCCGCGTACGTCCTCATCCCTGCCGTCCCTCCGTCGTCGCAACGTCCGTGTCCCACTCCGCACCGAGCTCGCACCGGGGCTCCGGGCCGTGCGGCAGCTCCGCCTCGGCCCGCAGCAGCTGCGCGCCCACCTCGGCGCGTACCACCTGGAGCTGGGCGATCAGCCCGTCCAACTCGCCGACCTTCCGCCGGTAGACGGCGATCGACGCGGGACAGGAGTCCCCCGCCGGATGCCCGGCGCGCAGGCAGTCGACGAACGGCCGCGTCTCCTCGAGCTCGAACCCGAAGTCCTGAAGGGTCCTGATCTGCTGGAGGAGGCGCAGGTCGTCCTCGTCGTACGTGCGGTAGCCGTTCTCCGTGCGCCGGGCGGCCAGCAGGCCACGGGACTCGTAGTAGCGCAGAGTCCGTGTGGTCGTTCCGGCCCGCTCGGCGAGCTCTCCGATGCGCATGTCCACGACCGTATGCCTTGACGCCCACGTCAAGGCAAGGACTCAGGAGCGGGCGGGCGGCAGCAGCGGCTTCCGTTCCACCGGGGAGGAGAGCACGATCGACGTCGTGGTCCGGCCGAGTGCCGACGTCTGCTCCAGGACGTCCTCGAGGTGGACGGTGTCGGTGACGGCGACCTTGAGGATCCAGCAGTCCTCGCCCACCACGTGGTGGACCTCCAGGACCTCGGGGCGCGCGATCAGTTCCAGGGTCCGCGGGTGCTTCAGGGTGTAGCCGCCGTGCGGGTTCACCCGGATGAAGGCCTGGATGCCGTAGCCGAGGCGGGACGGGGAGACATGGGCGCCGTAGCCGGTGACCGCGCCGCTCGCCTCCAGCCGGCGGACCCGCTCGGTGACGGCCGCGGGGCTGAGCCGGACGCGACGGCCGAGCTCGCTGAGCTTGATGCGGCCGTCGCTCTGGAGGAGGTCCATGATCTGCCGGTCGACGGCGTCGAAAGCGGCCGCCGAGGTTTCTTCGGTGGCCGGCCGCGAATGCCGTGGTTCCTTCGGTTCGACTGCCTGGACTCCCATGTCTCCCCCTTCATACGGCGAACGGCGAACGTAACACTTGAGGGGTGGAACAAGGGAGTTGGGACGGTGGGTCGGTCATGCAGGACGTTCTGGTCATCGGCGGGAATCGCTATTTCGGAAAGCGGCTCATCGCCCTGCTGAGGGAATCGGGGCACCGGGTCACGATCCTCAATCGGGGTTCTTCCGGAGCGCCGGAGGGAATCGAGCAGCTCGTCGCCGACCGCGACGACGAGGCCGCTCTGGCAGCCGTTCTCGCGGGCCGTTCCTTCGATGTCGTCGTGGACCAGGTCTGCTACACCCCGCGCCAGGCGGAGATCGCCCGACGCGTCTTCGCGACGCGCACCCGGCGCAATGTGATGACGTCCACGGTGGAGGTGTACGAGTACGAGGACTCGGCCTCACCCGTCGCCGAGGACGCCCTCGACCTGGGCACGGTCGCCGTCGACACCGGCGCGGCCTGGGAGGAACCGGAGTTCCGCGAGGCGCACTACGGGGAGGGGAAGCGGCAGGCAGAGGCGGTGTTCGCGGGTGCGGGCAGGGGTGCGGGTACCGGCGCGGGTGCGGGTACCGGCGCGGGCGCGGGCGTCGGCGCGGGTGCGCGTACGGGTACGGGTACGGACGCAGATGCGGGCGGCGGCGCGGGTGCGCGTACGGGTACGGACGCGGATGCGGGCGTCGGCGCGGGTGCGGCCGCGCAGGGCGGCGCTTCGCCGTTCGCGTGGGCTTCGGTGCGGGTGGCCCATGTGCTGGGCGGCGCGGACGACTTCACCGGCCGGCTCGACCACTACGCGCGGCGCATCCGGTCGGGCGAGCCGATCGCCGTACCGGTCGTGAACCGTCCGGCGACCTATGTGTACGTCGAGGAGATCGCCGCCTTTCTCGCCTGGGCGGCGGTCGGAACGGACTTCACCGGCCCGGTGAACGCCCATTCCCACGGGCCGCTGACCACGGCCGAGATCTGCGCCGAGATCGAGAGGCGGGTCGGCGGCCGGACCGTCTTCCGGGAGGTGGAGGTCGGAGAGACATCGCCGTTCTCCTTCTCCCGCTCGTACGGAATGGACAACTCCCGTGCGACCGACCTCGGTTATTCCTTCTCGCATTCCTCCGACTGGCTCGCGGACGCCGTGGCCGAGACGCTCGGCGAGGTGACGGGATGACGCGCCACCGGATGCTGGGCGACGTACGGGTCGGGGCCGTCGGCCTCGGCACCATGCCGCTCTCCGTCGAGGGCCGGCCCGACGAGGCGCGGGCCGTGGCCACCGTGCACGCCGCCCTCGACGCGGGCGTGACCCTGCTCGACACCGCCGACTCCTACCACCCGCCGACCGGCGCGCCGGGCGAGGGCGAACTGCTCGTGGCGCGGGCCCTCGCCTCGTACGGGGGCGGTGCGGACGGCGTCCTCGTGGCGACGAAGGGCGGGCGGGGCCGTACGGCGGACGGCGGCTGGACCGTCGACGGGCGGCCGGAGCACCTGCGGCGGGCGGCGGAGGCGTCGGCGCGCCGGCTCGGCTCCGCGCCGATCGGCCTCTACCAGCTGCACAAACCGGACCCTTCCGTCCCGTACGCCGAATCCCTCGGCGCGATACGGGAGTTGCTGGACGCCGGGACGGTCAGGCTGGCCGGGATCTCCAACGTCGACGCCGAACAGATCCTGCTCGCCCGCGAGATCCTGGGCGACCGGCTGGTCTCGGTACAGAACCGCTACTCGCCGGCGGTCCGCACGAGCGAGGCGGAGCTGCGGCTCTGCGCCGAGCTGGGCCTGGCGTTCCTGCCGTGGAGCCCCCTGGGCGGCATCTCGCGCAGTTCCCTGGACGGCCCCTCCGCCCAGCGGGAGGACCCGGAGTTCGGGGCCTTCCACCGGGTGGCGCGGGCGCGGGGGGTCAGCGCGCAGCGGGTGGCCCTGGCGTGGATGCTCAGCCGCTCGGAGACGGTCCTGCCGATCCCGGGGGCGAGCCGCCCGGAGTCGGCGCGGGACTCGGCGGCGGCGGGGGCGCTGGTGCTGACGGGGGAGGAGGTGCGGGAGCTGGACGGGGCGTGAGGGCGGGGCCGGACGTCGCAGGAGGGCGCCCCCGTGCGGAGGCGCCCTTCCCTCGGGCCCCGGATCCGGCTCAAGGCCCGGGACCTGACTGTGGGGGGGGTGTTCGGGGTGGGGGGCGGAGGGGGCTGCGGGGGTGGAGGGGACCGGGGAGGGCTGCGGAGGTGGAGGGGACTGCGGAGGTGGAGGGGGCTGAGGGGACTGGGGGGGTCTTCCGGTGCGGGGCGCGGGGCGCTGCGCGGGGCTCTTTCCCCGCCCCGCCCCTTCCCGAAACCGGGGCTCCGCCCCGGAACCGACGCCCTCCGGCCGGACGGACATCTCAGCCCGCCCGGCGTTCGAGGGCACGGCCGCAGGCCGTCCGGGGGCCTGGGGGCCTGCCACCGGTTTCGGGAAGGGGCGGGGCGGGGGAAACGGGCCCCGCGCAGCGGTCCCGCCCCACCCCACGGCCCGTCGTCAGACGCCCGCCCGTGCCTTCTCCTCCCCCTCCTCCGCCCGCTGGTCCGCCCGCTGGTCCGGGACTTCCGTGGGGGCCGGCGCGTGGTCGTCCACCAGCGTCTTCTCGTCGAACGGCACCCGCCCGGCCAGCACCTCGGCGACCCGCTCCTTGTCGATCTCCTTCGTCCACGTGCCGACGAGCACCGTCGCGACCGCGTTGCCCGCGAAGTTGGTCAGCGCGCGCGCCTCGCTCATGAAGCGGTCGATGCCGACGATCAGGCCGACCCCGTCGACCAGTTCGGGCCGGTGCGACTGGAGGCCGCCCGCGAGGGTGGCGAGACCGGCGCCGGTGACGCCCGCCGCGCCCTTCGAGGCGATGACCATGAAGACGAGGAGGGAGATCTGCTCACCGACGGAGAGCGGGTCGCCCATCGCCTCGGCCACGAAGAGCGAGGCCATCGTGAGGTAGATCGCGGTGCCGTCGAGGTTGAAGGAGTAGCCGGTCGGCACGGTGATGCCGACGACCGGCTTGCTGACGCCCAGGTGCTCCATCTTCGCGATGAGCCGGGGCAGCGCGGACTCGGACGAGGAGGTGGAGAGGATCAGCAGGAACTCGCGGCCCAGGTACTTGAGGAGGGTCCAGATGTTGAGCCCGGCGACCAGCCGGAGGAGCGTCCCGAGGACCACGAACACGAAGATCGCGCAGGTCAGATAGAAGCCGATCATGATGACGGCGAGGGACTTCAGTGCGTCGACGCCGGTCGCGCCGACGACGGCCGCGATCGCGCCGAACGCGCCGACCGGCGCGGCCCACATGATCATGCCGAGGATGCGGAAGACGAGCCGCTGGATGTGCCCGATCCCGCGCAGCACCGGTTCGCCCGCCGCGCCCATGGCCTGGAGCGCGAAGCCGGCGAGCAGCGCGACGAGGAGGGTCTGGAGGACCTCGCCCTCGGTGAAGGCGGAGACGATGGTCGTGGGGATGATCCCGAGGAGGAAGTCCGGTGTGGACTCGCTCGCGCCCTCGGCCTGCTTGGCGCCCGCCTCGGCCAGCTCCTTGGTGAGGTGCAGCCCGGAGCCGGGCTCCAGGAGGTTGCCGACGACGAGGCCGATCGCGAGTGCGACGGTCGACATGAGGAGGAAGTAGCCGAGGGCGAGACCGCCGACGGCGCCGACCTTCGCGGCCTTCCGGACCGATCCGACGCCGAGCACGATCGTGCAGAAGATGATCGGCGAGATCATCATCTTGATCAGGTTGACGAAGCCGGTCCCCAGCGGCTTCAGCTCGACGGCGACGCCGGGCGCCAGGAATCCGACCGCGATGCCGAGCACCACGGCTCCGATCACGGCCAGGTACAGATAGTGCGTACGGTCCCGTCTTGCGGCCACGGGGTCCTCCTCGTGCTGATGGGTGTCCACGTCCCGGTGGACTCCGAGAGCATCCATCAGCCTGTGACCGGGGTCACGGTTGCGTACGTTTCGTTCACGACCGAACCGTGCGGACAGGGCTGCGGACGGGGAGGGCGGCGGGCGGCCGGGGAGGGCGGCGAGGGAACGATTCGGGAACGCAATGCGTCGGCGCACCGTCCCACGTGCACACTTACCCGCATGCGTCTCCCCCTCCCCCACCCCCGCAGCCTGGCCGGCCAGCTCTTCGCGATGCAGGTCGTGCTCGTGGCCGTCGTCGTGGCCGGGTGCGCGGTCTTCGCATACGTCACGGACCGCGCGCAGGCCGAGGAGAACGCGCGGCGCCAGGCCACCGCGACCGCCGCGGCCGTCGCCGACTCCCCGTCCGTGGTCGCCGCGGCGCGGTCCGCCGACCCGACGGCGGTACTCCAGCCGTACGCCGAGGCGCTGCGCCGCCACGCGGGCGTGGCCTTCGTGGTGATCATGGCTCCGGACGGCACGCGCTGGACCCACCCCGAGCCGGAGCAGATCGGCCGGACGTACCTCGGACACATCGAGGAGGCGGCGGCGGGCCGGACGCACTCCGAGACCCACCTGGGGGTGCTCGGTCCTTCCGTACGGACGGTGGCGCCGGTCTTCGACGGCGGCGGCCGGGTCGTGGCGCTGGTCAGCGCGGGCATCACGATCGAGAAGATCAGCGAGCAGGTACGGGAGCAGGTCGCCGCGCTGCTCGGCATGGCGGGCGCGGCGCTCGCGCTCGGCGGGGCGGGCACGTACGTGATCAACGCCCGGCTGCGGCGGCACACCCACGGCATGAACGCGACGGAGCTGAGCCGGATGCACGACTACCACGAGGCCGCGCTGCACGCGGTCCGCGAGGGGCTCGTGATGCTCGACGGACGGCGGCGGATCGCGCTCATCAACGACGGGGCGCGGGAGCTGCTGGGCCTGGACGAGGGGGTCGTCGGCCGGCCGGCGGCGGAACTCGGCCTCCCCGCGACCCTGACCGGTGCGTTGCTGTCCTCGGAGCCGCGGGTCGACGAGACGCATCTGACGGCGGAACGGGTGCTGGTGGTCAACACCCGGCCGGTGGTGGGCGGGGAGCGGCGCGGCACGGTCGCCACGCTCCGGGACCGCACGGAACTCCAGGCGCTTTCGGGTGAGTTGGACTCGGAGCGGGGATTCACGGAGGCGCTCCGCTCGCAGGCCCACGAGGCGGCGAACCGGCTGCACACGGTCGTGTCGCTCATCGAACTGGGCCGGGTGGCGGAGGCGGTGGAGTTCGCGACGGCGGAGCTGGAGCTGGCCCAGGCGCTCACGGACCGGGTCGTGGACGCCGTCGGGGAGCCGGTGCTCGCGGCGCTGCTGCTCGGCAAGGCGGCGCAGGCGAACGAGCGGGGAGTGGAGCTGGTCCTGACGGAGGACAGCCGCATCGACGACGGTCTGGTGCCGGCGGCGCTGCCGTCCCGGGACCTGGTGACGATCCTCGGCAACCTCATCGACAACGCGGTGGAGGCGGCGGGCGGCACCCCGCACGCCCGCGTGACGGTCACGGTCGCGGCGCGCACGGGAGACGGCGAACTGCTCCTCCGGGTCGCCGACAACGGCCCCGGCGTCCGGCCGGCCGACCGCGACGCGGTCCTGGGCCGCGGCTGGACCACCCGGGGCCCGGGCCGAGGCCTGGGCCTGGCACTGGTGGGCCAGGCGGTGTCCCGCTCGGCGGGCACGCTGGAGGTGACGGACGCGGAGGGCGGCGGGGCGCGCTTCACGGTACGACTGCCGCTGCCGGCGCCGACGCAGGTGCGGGCGCCGCTGCCGCTGCCGCGAGAGGGCGCACCAGGCACGACGGCCCCACCCGGCACCGCCACGGGACCGGACACTCCCACCAAACCCGGCTCCACCACCGGACCGGACACCGCCCCCGGACCGGGGCGCGTCCCCGGACCCGGCACGGCCTCCGCGCAGGACACTCCCACCGGACCCGGCACCGCCACAGGACCGGACACCGTCCCCGGACCGGGCCGCATCGCCGGTCCCCCGTCCGGCGCCGCCACCGGACCCGGCGCGCCCGCCGGCGGCTCTTCCGAGGTGGTGTCGTGAGCGCGCTTCCCCTGCGGGTGCTCGTCGTCGAGGACGATCCCGTCGCCGCCGACGCCCACGCCCTCTACACCGGGCGCGTCGACGGGTTCACCGTCGTCGGTGTCGCCCACTCCCGGGCCGCCGCCGTGCGCCTGCTGGAGCGGACGCCCGTCGACCTGATCCTGCTCGACCTCTACCTGCCCGACGGCCACGGCCTCCAGCTGTTGCGCGCGCTGCGCGCCGCCGGGCACTCCGCCGACGTCATCGCCGTGACCTCCGCCCGCGACCTGGCCATCGTCCGGGAGGGCGTCTCGCTGGGCGTCGTCCAGTACGTCCTCAAGCCGTTCGCCTTCGCGACCCTGCGGGACCGGCTCGCCCGGTACGCCGAGTTCCGGGCGACCGCCGGCGAGGCCTCGGGGCAGGACGAGGTCGACCGGGCGCTCGCCACCCTCCGGGCCCCGCACCCCACCACCCTCCCCAAGGGCCTGAGCGCGCCCACCCTGGAGTCCGTCACCCGGACCCTCCGGTCCACCCCGGCCGGGCTCACCGCCGCCGAGGCCGGTGCGGCGGTCGGGATCTCACGGATCACCGCGCGCCGCTATCTTGAGCACCTGGTGACGGAGGGCCGGGCCGTGCGCGCCCCGCAGTACGGTCAGATCGGGCGGCCGGAGCTCCAGTACCGCTGGCTCGACGGCCCCGCGCGCGGTCACTGATCGTCTTCTCTGCCACCACCGGCGGTTACCGGTCGGTTCCCATGTTCCTACGACTTCTGATGTTTGGGGGAACGCACCGTAGCCCGCCGTCACCCTCCGCACCTACGTTGACCGGGTGCACCAACCCTCACCACCCTTCAACGCCCTGGCCGCGCGGCGCTTCCGCGAGGGTCTCGGCATGACCCCCGGTCACGTCGCGTACGGCCTGCGCGCGCAGTACGGCCTCTTCGTCACCCCCGACACCGTCGTCGCCTGGGAACGCGGCCGGGCCCTCCCCGGCGAACAGGAGCTCACCGCCCTCGCGGGCGTCCTGTGGTGTGCCCCCGCCGAGCTCATCGCCGCCGCCACCACGCTCCGCGAGCACCGGATGACGCGCGGCCTCGCCCCGGAGGAGCTGGCCCGGCGGATCGGCGTCGCGCCCCACGCGTACCAGCGCATGGAGGACGAGGGCCGCTGGCGCGGCACCGAACGCCAGACGGCCGCCCTCGCCGAGGTCCTCGGTCTCGGCCCGCGCGCCCTGATCACCGCCACCGGCGGCGACGAGCCCCTCGCGGAGCTGCTGCGGGACGCCGCCACCACCCACCGCTGGCAGGCCTACGTGAAACCGGCCGTGAAGATGCTGCCGCTGCCCAGGAAGACCCTGGAGTACGCGCTGCAGCGGCTGCACACCGAGTACCACGCCCGGATGGCGGCGACCAGCAGCTGGGGCGCTTCGGCCGGTACCGGCGACGAGGGCCGGGCCTATCTCGACGACATCACCGGGCACTTCTGGGCCGCCGTCGGCTCCTAGCGGACACCCGACCGGATCCCGGCCGCCACTCCGCCGCCGGAACCGCCGGAGCGCCGCCGGAACCGCCGAAGCCACCGGAGCCGCCGGAGCGCCGAATTCCGTATCCCGGCCCGTACATTGGCGCCGTGAGACGACACATACCCTTCGAACGACTCCACAACTTCCGTGACCTGGGCGGCTATCGGACCGCCGACGGCGGGACCGTGCGGTGGGAGACCCTCTACCGCTCCGACTCCCTCGCCAAGCTCACGGACGCCGACCCCACGGATCTGGAGCGCTTCCGCGCGCTCGACGTGACCACGGTGATCGACCTGCGCTACCCGTGGGAGATCGCCGCCAAGGGCCGCCTCCCGCAGACCGAGGGCATCTCCTGGCACAACCTCTCCATCGAGCACCGCCCCTACGACCAGGCGGAGATCGACCCGGACCTCGACCCCTGGCGCTACCTCGCCGACCGGTTCGCCGAGGTCGCCGAGGACGGCGCGGTGGAACTCCGTACGGCCCTGGAGGTCATCGCCTCCGCCGACGGCCCGCTCGTCTTCCACTGCGCGTCCGGGAAGGACCGTACGGGGCTGCTCGCCGCCGTCGTCCTCGCCCTCCTGGGCGTTCCGGACGAGGAGATCCTCGCGGACTTCGCGCTCACCGAGCTGGCCACGGAGCGGCTGGTCGCCGACTGGCGCGCCTCCCACCCCGGCCGCGAACTGCGCTGGCCCGGCTACGGCCGGGCGCCCGCCGACGTCATCCGGCTCTTCCTCGAGGACCTGCGCGCGCGGTACGGCTCCGTGGACGCCTACGTCACCGGCCACGTCGGGCTCGACCCGACAGTGGTGACGGCGCTCAGGGCCCGGCTGGTCGAGTCGCCCTGACGCCCGTCCCGGGCCGCCGGGATCAGTAGGATCTCGGCGGACGGACGGCGCTGCGGCGCCATGGGGGGCTTGTGCCGTGGGGGGCCTGGGATGAAACCGCTCGACGACTCCGAGCCGACCGAGGTCGGTCCGTACCGGCTGCTCGCGGAGCTCGGCCACGGCGGCATGGGCCGCGTGCTCCTGGGCGCGGCCCACGACGGCCGGCTCGCCGCCGTCAAGCAGGTGCACGCCCGGTTCGCGTCCGACGGGGACTTCCGGGCCCGCTTCCGCCGCGAGGTCGCCGCCTCCCGCAGGGTCTCCGGCGCCTACACGGCGGCCGTGATGGACGCCGACGCGGACGCCGCCCTCCCCTGGCTCGCCTCGGTGTTCGTGACCGGGCCCTCGCTGGGGGCGGCGGTGCGGGAGACCGGTCCGCTGCCCGAGGCCGCCGTACGCCGGCTCGCCCTGGGCCTGGCGACGGCGCTGACCGAGATCCACCGGGTGGGGCTGATCCACCGCGACCTCAAGCCCGAGAACGTCCTGCTCGCGGAGGACGGGGTCCGGGTCATCGACTTCGGCATCGCGCGGGCGGTGGAGCACCCGGGCGCCGCCGAGCCGACGCAGCTGACACAGACCGGCTGGGTCATCGGCTCGCCCCCGTTCATGTCGCCCGAGCAGGCGGAGAGCCGGGAACTCACCCCCGCGAGCGATGTGTTCTCGCTCGGTGCCGTCCTCGTCCTCGCGCTGACCGGGGCGTCCCCGTTCGCCGGCGCCTCGACCTTCCAGACGCTCGCCAACGTGGTGCAGGGCGTACCCGATCTGAGCGGGGTCCCGGCCGGGCTGCGCGGGATCGTCGAGGAGTGCCTCGCCAAGGACCCGGCCGCCCGGCCCACGCCGGCCCGGCTGATCGGGCTCCTCGGCCCGGTCCCGCCGGCCGCCCGCGTCTGGCCCCCGGCGGTCCACGCCCTGGTGGCGGACCAGCAGGCCCGTATCGGCGCGTTGCTGGGCGAGGCCCCGGCCGCCCCGGCCCCGGCCCCGGCCCCGACGGCCGTCGAACCTCCCCGCCGTCCGGACGTACCCGCGACAGCCGGTCGGTCGCCCGATCGACCGGCCGATCGGCCACCGGCTCAGCGGACGGCCCTGGCGACGGCGCACCTGCCGGGCCGGCCGCCCGCCCTGCCGGCCGACGGACCGGCCGCCCGGCCGAGGACCCGGAGAACCGTCGCGCTCGTCGCCGCCGGGCTGCTCGTCGTGGCGGGCACGGGTGTCGGCGGGTACCTCCTGCTGAGGAAGGACCCGGGCGCGGACAAGTACCGCACGCTGCCCGCGTGCCAGGACGTGAACCTCGGACTCTCCTCGTACGAGCGGAACCCTGAGCGGGACTTCTCCGTCGCCCACGCCGACGGCCCGGAGATCCGCTGCTCCTGGACCACCGGGAAGTCGAGCGGGGCGAAGGCCGAGAGCGCCGAGGTCTGGTGGAACCTCAAGACCCCCACGGCCAGGCTGGGCGAGGCGACGGACCGTCAGAAGACCGAGCACACTGCGCAGTCGGGCGGCGGCACCATGAACCCGGACGTCGGTGACGAGGCGTACTGGGCGGTCCCCGCGCAAGGCGAGGGAGACTGCGTCCTGCATGTGCGCGACAGCAATCTCACCCTGCGCGTCTCGGTCACCCTCAAGGCCGAGGGCGAGCCCGACACGAACTGCCGGCCGGAGGCCGTGACCATCGCCAGAAGCGCTCTCGGCGTCCCTGTCCTGAGTCCCTGACCCCTGCCCCCGCCCCTGCCCCCGGTGCGCTCCCGCACTCCCCCGCTCCCGCTCAGTCCCGCCGTTCGAAGGAGAAGAGCTGGCCGGCCGCGTCCGGCGTACAGGCGGCCTGGGCCAGCTTCGCCCAGGCCGCCGCGCGGTCGCCGACGACGGTGACGCAGGTGCCGGGGGTCGCGGAGCCGACCGGGACGATCCGGTAGCCGCGGACGGAGCCCCCGGGAGAGCCGTACGGCTCCAGGTCGAAGGCCTCGACCCGGCTGGCGTCCCCGCACTCGGAGTCCTCGTACGCGGAGTCGGGTATCCGGCCGCCGGAGGGTATCCCGGAGCAGCCGGGGCCGAAGTCGGGGTGGTAGGAGACGATCCTCCACCGGCCGGCCCCCACCGCGGCGAGGGAGTAGAGGGGGAAGTCCGGTTCGGCGCACGGGACTTGGTGGACCTGCCCGGTGCGGGTGCCGCGCCGCTCGGCGAGGCAGAAGTCGGTGCCGGTCACCCGGATGCGTACGTCTCCCACGGCGGGGGCCACCGCGGCGGCGGTGCGGGACGGCCGACCCGCGGGGCCGGTGCCGCCGTCGCGGAGGAGGGCGACGACGCTGACCGCGGCGAGGACGAGCCCCGCCACGGCGACGGCGGCGACGAGCGCACGTCGTATGCGGGACGAGGTGCCGGGAGGGTGGCCGGCCGCGGTGCCGGGACCGCCCTGCGACCGGGCGGCGGCCTCGGCCTCGTGCCCGGGCCAGGCGGGCGGCGGGCCGGCCGTCTCCGCCGTGTCGGAAGCCGCCGGTCCCGCCGCTTCGGGATCGGCAGGACCGGCAGGCACCCCCGCTCCCCCGTCCCCGACCCCGTCCCCGGCCCCGTCCCCGTCGGCGTCCGCGTCCGCGTCCGCGTCCGCGTCGGCGTCGGCATCGGTATCGGTATCCGCATCGGTGTCGACGTCCGCTTCGGCCGCCCCGTACGCCCCCCGTCCCGCCAGCTCCGTCCGTACCGTCCGCCACTCCGCCAGCTCGGCCGGCGTCACACCGCAGGCGCGGACGAAGGCGGTCAGGAGTTCCTCGCGGGGCAGGGTCGCGCGGGCCAGCATGTTCGCCACGGTGGACCGGGGCAGGACGTCCCCGCGTGACTCCGCCCGGGCCGAGAGCTCCCGGTAGGTCAGTCCCGACCAGTCCTTGAGGGCCTGGAGCCGTGCGAGGAACTCGGCGGGGGTGCGTGCCTCCCGTGGGTCAGGGGTGTGCCGCCCCGGTGTCATCCGCGCCTCTTCCCTTCGAGCGAGCCACCGAACTCCGCCGGACAGGGGTTGGGACATGTCCGGGACAAGCCCCAAGCCTTGTAGATCGCACGCTCCGGCTCAAGAGTGGAACCCGGCATTTCCAGGGGTGATGCCGGGCACAGCGGAGTGGCCCCGAC
>NZ_JBHTSA010000022.1:0-92983 GCF_042795405.1 Streptomyces sp. NPDC056480
ACTGCCCGAAGCCCGGCGGTGACCCCGCCCCCCGGACCGCCCTCCGAGAGTGTTTTCGCTCCTGGAGGTGGTGGGTCAAGGGTGGGCGCAGCCCATCGCGCAGCGACGCGACGAAGGAGCGCCCTTGACGCACCACCGGAAGGAGCGACTCTCGGAAAGAGGGCGGTCCCACCAGAAGCCCACACACCCGGCCCACCCCAAGGAACCCCAAGACCCGCACCACCTCCCCGCTCCCGCCCCCGCTCCCGCCCCCCACCACCTGCGCCTTCGTCTGTCCGAGGTGCGTGTTACCGTCCGCCGGTTGATTCATTGCAGGGGGTTATTTTGCGCAAGCTTCTGGGGTCCGGTGTCGCGGCGGTGCTTCTTGCCACCGGCGGCATCGTGGGGGCGGGGACGGCCGTCGCGGCCGGGGACCCGACGTTCTCCTTCGACGGCGTCGATGACGTCGTCCTGATGCCGGGTGAGGGCTGGGGCGAGCTGTCCCCGGCCTCCACCGGCGGCCAGAACGACGGCCGGCCGGACGGTACGTACATCTACGCACTGAGCAAGAAGCCGCTCACCGATGCCACCTGGTCCGGCGGCGGTCTTCCCGCCGGGCTCCGTGTGGACCGGGCTGACGGCTGCAAGGCCAAGGCGGGGACCGCCGGCGTCTACCTGTGCGACGTGAAGGACTGGGGCAACCCGGGGCCGGAGGTCTCCGCCACCGGCACCGCCGCCAACGGCACCAAGGCCTACTACGGCCTCGTCTACGTGCCCCGCGGCGCCAGCGTCGACGCGGGTGTCAAGGAGGCGCAGACCGCCGGTTCCAAGGCCATCGGCCCGCGCCGGGCGCACGCGGTGATCGTCGCCAAGACCAAGGCCCAGGTCGCCAAGAACACGATGACGCCGTCGACGCCCGCGCTGCCCGCCGGCGGCACGGTCAAGCACACGGTGAAGCTGCACGCGGCCGACACGGGCCGGATCATCATGAGCCTGAGCCCGGCCCCCGGCTTCCGCCGCTGGGACGAGGGCGAGCTGAAGGTCAGCGTCGACGGTGTCGACGCGGGCGGTGCCGCCGGCGCCGCGTGCGACCACTCGCTCGGCGAGGTGGGCTGGGGCGGCGAGATCCGCTGCGACATCAAGGCCCCCGGCGACTACACGGTCACCTACGGCCTCAAGGCCGGGGCCACCGCGCCCGCCTGGCGGCTGCGGAACACCATGACGTACGAGGTGTACTCCTTCGGCACCGGCAACCCGGAGAAGGTCTCCGACTTCGCGGTCTCCAGCGCGATCCGGGTGACCGAGCGCTACCGGCTCGTGGGTCGTTCCGCGAGTGGTGACCTGCTCGACCACAGGGGTACGGGCAAGGCCACGCGGCCGTTCGGCTCGGCCGAACTCGTCGGCGGCACCTTGAACTGGAACCAGTACTCGGCGCTCACCCGGCTCGGCCCGGTGACCGTCCAGAGCACCGGCCCCGGCGCGGTCGCGCGGGACAGGAACGGCGTGCTGTGGTTCTACCGGATGTCCGGAGACGGCGGCATCTACAAGGACCGGCTGCGCGTCGGCGGCGGCTGGAACGCCTTCAACCTGCTGGCCGGCGCCTCGGACCTGACCGGTGACAAGAAGGCGGACCTCCTCGCCCGGGACACCACGGGCGTCCTGTGGCTCTACCCGGGCACGGGCAACACCACGGCGCCGTTCGGCGCGCGCGTGCGGATCGGCGGCGGCTGGGGCGCGTACAACTCGCTCGTCGGCGGTACCGACGTGACCGGTGACGGCAAGGCCGACCTGATCGCCCGTGACGCGGCGGGCCTGCAGTGGCTCTACCAGGGCACGGGCGTGTCGGCCCGGCCGTTCGGCGGCCGGACGCAGATCGGCACCGGCTGGCAGGCCTACAACTCCATGGTGGCGCCCGGCGACCTGAACGCCGACGGCAAGGCGGACCTCGTGGCCCGCGACGGCTCGGGCGCCCTCTGGTACTACCAGGGCACGGGCGCGGCGACGAAGCCGTACGCCACCCGCGCGAGGATCGGCGGCGGCTGGCAGACGTACAACCACCTGTTCTAGACGCCCACCCGCTGTCTCCCGAGGAGACGCGCGAAGCGGCCCCCGTCCCTGCGGCGGGGGCCGCTTCGTGCCGCGACCCGTCCGGCGTACGACCTGCCGGAAGGCGTGACGGAGCGGCGGCCGCGTGTGGTCCGGCGTAGGGTCGGCATCCCGGCCGTCGTCTCCCTCGAAGGAGCGCACCTCATGAAGATCGCCGTACTCGGCACCGGCGAAGTCGGCCGCCGACTCGCCACCAAGCTCGCCTCCCTCGGCCACGAGGTCGCCCTGGGCTCCCGTACGGCCGACAACGCCGAGGCCGTCAAGTGGGCCGACGAGTTCGGCGGCGGGCACGGGACCTTCGCGGACGTCGCCGGGCCCGCCGAGCTCGTCGTCAACGCGACCGGCGGTCTCGTCTCCCTCGTCGTCCTGCGGTCCGTGGGCGCGGACAGGCTGCGCGGCAAGGTCCTCCTCGACGTGTCCAACGGGCTCGACTTCTCCGAGGGCTTCCCGCCCAAGGTCGTCACCCCGGACGGCGTCAGCATCGCCGAGCAGCTCCAGCACGCCTTCCCGGAGGCCCGGGTCGTCAAGTCGCTCAACACCATGACCAACACGGTCATGGTCGAGCCCGGCCGTGTCCCGGGGCACCACAACGTCTTCCTCAGCGGGGACGACGAGGACGCCAAGGCCGTCGTCGCCGGTCTGCTCGGCTCCTTCGGCTGGGCCCCCGACCGGATCCTCGACCTCGGCGACCTGACGAGCGCACGCGCCACCGAGCAGCTCGTACAGCTGTGGCTGCGGCTCTACGGGATGCTCGGCACCGGCGACTTCAACTTCTCGGTCGTCACGGCGCCGACGCCGGCCGGCTGAGTTCCGGCCGCCGCTGTCCGCGCAGGTGGTCGAGCAGCCCCGCGGGTTCCGGGTACGGCTCCTCGTGCGGGAGCAGGAGCCGGGCCGCCGCCAGGTCGCCCGAGCGGACCAGGTCGTGGACCCGGTGCGCGAGCGGGGTCACGTCGCGTACGGACACCGTCCACTCGTCCGCGTACCGGCGGGACGCCTCGCCGGACAGGCCGAGCTGGAGTGAGCGGTACGGGAGTTCCCGGAGCTGCGGGTCGCGCTCCGGGTCCCACTGGACGCGCGCGGGCGCCTGTCTCAACTCCCTTTCCCAGGTGGCCTGGTCGGGGTGGAACCCGCGTTTGTAGTGGGAGAGGCAGGCGTTCCGCAGGGCCCACTCGAAGCCCTCGCGGGTGATCTCCACGGCGAGGACGGTCTCCTGGCCCTCCTTCTTCCCCCAGCCGGAGCGGTACATCATCCACAGGAACGACGGCTTGATCCATGTCATCCGGTCCCGTTTCCAGGCGGCCGGAAATCGTCCCTCGCGGGCGGCGGGCAGGCCGATCTCGGGCCGGTACGCCTGGTAGACGGTGACCGTGCGGTCGGTGTGGAGCGCGCGGATGCGGTACCTCGGCTCGTCGATGGCCGACTTCGTTTCTTCCATGGCCATGAGGATGGGTGAAGTCGGGGGCCGGGGCCACCGGTTATCCGCGTCGCACGTGGGCGGGCGGGCCTGTTCAGGCCACCGCCGTCGCCTCCCGTGTGTCGTACTCCTCGCGTGCCGCCGCGATCTCGTTCTGGTGCTGCTCGGTCCAGGTGACGAGGGAGCGGATCGTGGTGTGCAAGGTGCCGCCCAGGGGCGTCAGTTCGTACTCGACGCGGGGCGGGACGACCGGGTGGACCGTCCGCTTCACCAGGCCGTCGCGCTCCAGCTGGCGCAGGGTCACGGTCAGCATGCGCTGGCTGACGCCGTCGATCTCGCGCTTGAGCTCGGTGAAGCGCATCACCCGGCGGTCGAGGAGGGCGATGACGAGGAGCGACCACTTGTCGGCGACCCGGTCGAGGATCTGCCGTACCTCGCAGTCCTCGCGGGTGTCCCACTGGAAGGGGTCGGGGTCCCCGTCGTCCCCGTACGTTCCCGTGCAGTGACTCGGCACCTTCGCGGTGAGTTCCATGGCACAGGATGATCCCGCAGGGCGCCGACGGTTACAAGAGGGAACTGCCCCTCGGATCGGTAACCGACCCTGGGATCGGTAACCGACCCTGGGATCGGTGGCCGTCGACCGGATCGGTGACCGCCCCTCGTGTCGGTGTCCGCCCCGGGCGCTGCGACCAAGCTCACGGCTTCAGTGCCCCGGTACGCGCCTAATGTGGAGGGATGAACGATTCGCCCGGCTGTCCGCTGATCGGCGTCGCCGCCACGTACATGCCCCGGCTCTCGGAGACGACCTCCGAGCCGGGGCTCGCGGCTGCCGTCGACCAGCACGCCGCCGCGGTGCGCGACGCCCTGGTCCCGGCCCAGCGGGGGCCGCGGGGCCGGACCGTCCGGCGGGAGGAGCTCGCCGACTACGTCCTCGGGTTCACCGACTGGCTGACCGGGGCGGACTGGACCGAGCCGGCCGGCCACGACTTCGCGACCCTCCGCCTGACGGCGGTCTGCTGGCTGATCCGGGAGTACGACCTGCTGGACGCCTGAGGTCAGGGTGCCTGCCGGGTCGTGGGCGCCGCCGGCGCGGGCGCCAGGGCCTGAGTCGGATCCGTGGCCCCGGCCGTCGCCTCGACCCCGGCCGCGTCCTCGGTCCCGGCCGCCCCCTCGACCCCCGCCGCCCCCTCGACCCCGGCCGCAGCCCCGGCCGTCGCCTTCGCCGCCTCCATGGCGGCCCTGCTCCGGCGGGCCGTGCGCAGGGCGTCCCAGGTGAGGATCGTCAGGGCCAGCCAGACGAGGGAGAAGCCCGCCCAGCGCTCCGGCGGCATCTCCTCGTGGAAGTAGAGGACCCCGAGGAGGAACTGGAAGGTCGGCGCCAGGTACTGGAGGAGGCCGAGCGTCGACAGCGGTACGCGGATCGCGGCCGCTCCGAAGCAGACGAGCGGCACGGCCGTGACGATGCCGGTGGCGGCGAGCAGGGCCGTGTGGCCCGCGCCGTGGGAGCCGAAGGCGAGGGTGCCCTGGGTGCCGAGCCAGACGAGGTAGCCGAGGGCCGGCAGGAACTGGACGGCGGTCTCGGCGGCGAGCGACTCCAGGCCGCCGATGTTGACCTTCTTCTTCGCCAGGCCGTAGACGGCGAAGGAGAAGGCGAGGGTCAGGGAGATCCAGGGCGGCTGTCCGTAGCCGATCGCCAGGACGAGGACGGCGGCGAAGCCGATGCCGACCGCGGCCCACTGGGCGGGGCGCAGCCGTTCCTGGAGGACGAGGACGCCGAGGGCGATGGTGACGAGCGGGTTGATGAAGTAGCCGAGGGAGGCCTCGACGACGTGGCCCGTGTTGACGGACCAGATGTAGAGGCCCCAGTTCACCGTGATGACGGCGGCGGCGACGGTGATCAGGCCGAGCTTGCGGGGGCTGCGGACGAGTTCGCGCACCCAGCCCCAGCGGCGCACCGCGAGCAGGGCGACGCCGACGAAGAGCAGGGACCACACCATGCGGTGGGCGAGGATCTCGACCGATCCGGCGGGCTTGAGCAGGGGCCAGAAGAGCGGGACCAGACCCCACATGCCGTAGGCGCCGATCCCGTAGAGCAATCCTGCTCGTTCCTCGTTCTCCGTCTTCACCGGACCTCCCGCCCTGTGCCGCGCTGTCCTGTCGAAGGTAGCGCCGCACGGGGCGGGTTGTCATGCCCGTACCGCTATACGGTCATGACCGCATGGAGGCGGTGGTCAGGAACCGGCGAGGGCTTCCTCGATCGTCACGGCGATCGGGGTGGTCGGGCGGCCGATCAGGCGGGTCAGGTCGCCCGTCTGCCGGGCGAGCGCGCCGTGCTCGACGGCCCGGTCGACGTCGACCAGGATCTCGGCGAAGGGGGCCGGGACGCCGGCGCCGGTGAGGATCGCGAGGTGCGCCTCGGCGGGCACGTTGCTGTACGTGATCTCCCGGCCGGTCTGGGCGGCGACCTCGGCCGCGTACTCGGCGAAGGACCAGGCGGTGTCGCCGCTCAGCTCGTACGCCTTGTTCAGGTGCTCGTCGGCGGGGCCGGTCAGGACGGCGGCCGCGGCGGCGGCGTAGTCGGCGCGGGTGGCGGAGGCGACCCGGCCCTCGCCGGCGTTGGCGACGACGGCGCCGTGGGCCAGGACGGGGGCGAGGTTGGCGGTGTAGTTCTCGGTGTACCAGCCGTTGCGGAGGAAGGTGTACGGCAGCCCGGACTCGAGGATCAGCCGCTCGCTGACCTTGTGCTCGGCGGCCAGGTCGAAGTCGGCCTCGTCGCCGCCGAGGACGCCGGTGTACGCGAGCTGGGCGACGCCCGCGGCCTTGGCGGCGTCGATCACGGCGGAGTGCTGGGCGACGCGCTGCCCGACATCGCTGCCCGAGATGAGGAGCACCCGGTCGCCGGCCTCGAAGGCTCCGGCCAGGGTCTCCGGCCTGCTGTAGTCCGCGATCCGCAGCTCGACACCGCGCTCCGCGAGGCCGGCGGCCTTCGCCTTGTCGCGGACGACGGCGACGACGGACTCGGCGGGGACGGTGGGGTTGGAGAGGAGGGCGTCGATGACGAGACGGCCGAGCTGGCCGGTGGCTCCGGTGACGACGATGCTCATGGTGCGTCCTTTCCCCGTGGGGTGTGGTGGCTGTGCGGTGTGCGATGCACTCACCGTACGTCGGGCGCTAACCAAGAGAAAGTACCCACTTTGAAGTAAGGTACTGGTATGGGAGTAAGTGAGCGGTCGAAGAAGCCCGACGTGAACCAGCAGATGTGCCCCTCGCGGCTCGTCCTGGAGCACGTCACCAGCCGCTGGGGCGTCCTGGTCCTGGCCGCCCTCCTGGAGCGCTCGTACCGCTTCAGCGAGCTGCGGCGGCACATCGGCGGCGTCAGCGAGAAGATGCTCGCCCAGACCCTCCAGACCCTGGAGCGCGACGGCTTCGTCCACCGCGACGCCAAGCCCGTCATCCCGCCCCGCGTCGACTACAGCCTCACCGAACTGGGCACCGGAGCGGCCCGCCAGGTCTGGGAACTGGCCCGTTGGTCGGAGCGACAGGTCGCCGCGGTCGAGGGGGCCCGTGAGCGGTACGACGAGGTGCGTTGCGAGCGTGCCACGAATCCGTCCCAATGATGTTGTAACCAGGGTGAGTTGTCGGTGCCGGGCCGTACGATCTGCTCACCGTTCGTGGGGAAACCGTGAGGGACCGTGGGGGAACTGTGGCGTACGGGGACCGAAGACTGTGGCGTGCCTGCTGTGCCGTACTGGTGGGCGGGGTGATGGCCGCCGGCTGCACCAGCGGCGGCGAGAAACCCGACGGCAAGGGGAGTACGGGCACGACGGCGGCCCCGACCAAGGCCCCGACCAGCACACCGGCTCCCACCCCGACCGCCCTCGACTTCACCCCTGACCCGCGGCGCGCGCCGAAGACCGAGGCGGCGGCCAGACGCCTCGCCCTCGCCGTCGTCGCCGGGCCCGACGCCTGGGCCTCGGGCTACGTCAAACGCACCCCCCATCTCAGCGACCCGGACTACTGGCCCGTCCTCGGCGCCACCTGCTCCTGGGAGACCGGAACCCGGCCGGCCGACGTCCTCGCCAGCGTCACCGCCTACAGCGAGCTGCCCGCCGCCGGCGGCAAGGGCGTCCTGCGGGTCGCCGCCACCGTCACCGTGCACCGCACCGCGTCCGACGCCGACTGGGAGATGGCGTCGACCCTCGAAGAGGCGCTGCGCTGCCCCGACCAGAAGCTGCGCGACGGCGAGCGGATCACCGAGCTCATGTCGCTCGGCAACCCCTTCGGCGTCGGAGGCAACGCCACCGCCGACGACTCCCTCCGCGAAGGCGGCTCCTACGTCAACGACGCGGTGAAGGGGAAGCAGTTCTACAGCTGGTACCAGTCCCGGATCGGACAGGTCACCGTCGCCACCGTCGTCAAGGGAGCTCCCGGCTACAGCGAGATGAACGACGGCACGATCACCGGCACGAGCCAGGCGCAGGTGCGGGCACTCGTCACCATGCTCGATCGCGCCAAGAAAGAGCTGGAGGTCCAGTCGTGAGCCCCGCCGCCCCGCCGCCCCGCCCCGAGCCCGGCGCCCTCCAGCCGCTGCTGCCCTCCGATCCGTCGGCGATCGCCGGATACCGGCTCCTCGGCCGCCTCGGCGCCGGCGGCATGGGGGTGGTCTACCTCGGCCGTACCGCCGCCGGCGAGCTCGCCGCCGTCAAGGTCACCCACGCCGACCAGGCCGACCAGCCCGACTTCCGGGCCCGGTTCCGCCGTGAGGTCGAGGCCGCCCGACGGGTCTCCAGCCCCTGGGCCGTGCCGGTCACCGGCGCCGATCCCGACGCCCCCGAACCGTGGATGGCCACCGCCTTCGTCGCGGGACCCTCCCTCGGCGAGGCCGTCACCGCGCACGGCCCGCTGCCCGAGCGGAGCGTCCGCCTCCTCGGCTGGTCCGTCGCCCGAGCGCTCGCCGCCGTGCACGCGGCCGGTCTCGTCCACCGGGACGTCAAGCCCGGCAACGTCCTCCTCGCCGTCGACGGCCCGCGCCTCATCGACTTCGGCATCGCCCGCGCGACCGGAGAGACCGCGCTCACCGCCACCGACATGGTCGTCGGCACCCCCGGCTTCCTCGCCCCCGAGCAGGCCGAGGCCCGCGTCGACGCGATCGGCCCGGCCGCCGACGTGTTCGCGCTCGGCTGCCTCCTCGGGTACGCGGTCACGGGCCGCCCGCCCTTCGGCACCGGCGCCGTGGACGCCCTGATGTACCGGACCGTCCACGACGAGCCCGACCTCGCCGGCGTCCCCGAGGGGCTGGTGGACCTCGTCCGGGCCTGTCTGGCCAAGGACCCGGCCGCCCGGCCCACCGCCGCCGAGATCGGCGTCCGGCTCGTGGAGGACAACCCCGGCAACGGCGCCGACTGGCTGCCCGCCCCGGTCGTCCGGACCATCGCCGAACGCTCCGCCCGGATGCTCGCCCTGCCGGAGATCGACGTCACCGAGTCGGGCACCGGCACCGGCCAGGCCGCCCCGAAGAAGAGCAGACGCGGCTTCCTGCTGCTCGTGTCGGGCGCCGCGGTCCTGGCGGCCGGCGGCGGCGCGGCGGCCGTCTGGGCGGGGCTCGGAGAGGACGAGGCGGACGGCAAGGACGACGGCAAGAAGGCCGCCCCGCCCCGCACCAGTTGGTCCATCGGCGTCCTCGCCGACCTGTCCGGGCCCGCCAAGGACATCGGCCGGGCCCAGGAACGCGGCGCGCGGCTGGCCGTCGAGCAGTTCAACGCGCGGAAGGACAAGCCCTTCACCCTCGGCCTCAAGGTGGTCGACGACCGGGGGGACGCGTCCAGGGCCCTGGAGGCCGCCAAGGCCCTCACCACCGACCCCGGCGTCCTCGCGGTCCTCGGCCCCACCACGGACGCCGTCGCCCAGGCCGTCATCCCCGCCTTCGAGGAGGCCGGCATCCCGCTGATCACCGTGTCGGCCGGATACAACCTGCTCACCCTGCGCTCGGGAAGCGCGCGGAACGAGACGGTCCTGCGCGCCATCCCGAACCACATCAGCGCGGGGACCCACCTCGCCTTCGCCGTCACCCTGCTGCCCCAGATCCGCCGCCCCGGGGTCCTGGAGGACCGGACCGAGGACCACTACAGCTGGCAGGTCACCGGCGGCGTGCGCTTCGGCTTCGGGCAGGCCGGGATCCCCCCGCACTTCCGCGTCGTCCCCGCCCACGCCGACGCCCGCGCGTACCGCCGGGTGCTCGGCGAGATGATCGACGCCGGCATCGACGCCTACGTCCACTGCGGAGTCACCGAGACCGCCGTCCTCGCCGCCCGCGCGCTCGGCGAACTCGGCTTCACCGGACCGAGGTTCACCGGCCAGGCCGTCTTCGGCCAGGAGTTCGTCCGGCAGGCCGGGGCAGCCGCCGAGGGCTGGTTCGTGTGCGCGCCCGTCGCCGACCCGGCCGCGCAGAAGACGGCCGCGTCCTTCAGCGCCGCCCATCGCAAGCGGTACGGCACGGCCCCCGCGTACTACGCGGGCGAGTCGTACGACGTGGTCATGATGACGATCGGGCAGCTGACGGCCCGGGCGAAGGCCGGTGGCAAGCCCGCGCGCAAGGGGCTGTGGGCCGCGCTGCGCAAGCAGGACTACAAGGGCGCGATGGGCGGATACAACTTCACCGAGTCGGGCGACCTGGGTATGGGGGGCACCTTCGTCTTCGCGGTCCAGAACGGCGCGTACAAACCGATCGGCTCCGCCCCTCTGTTGCCGCACAAGCCCGACAAGAACGACGAGAAGGCCTGAGTCCGTGCAACCGCTGCGCAAGGCCGACCCGTCGGCCATCGCCGGATACCGGCTGCTCGGCCGTCTCGGCGCCGGAGGCATGGGCGTGGTCTACCTCGCCCGCTCCGGCGGCGGGGCGCTCGCCGCGCTCAAGCTCATCCGGGCCGAGCACGCCGCCGACCCCGGTTTCCGGGAGCGGTTCCGCCGTGAGGCCGCGGCCGCCGGGCGGATCACCGGCCGCTGGGTCGTGAGGGTGCTCGGCGCCGACCCGGAGGCCCGGGAGCCGTGGCTGGCGACCGAGTTCGTGCCGGGCCCCTCGCTGGCCGAGGCCGTGGCGCTGCACGGCGCCCTGCCCGAGCCGACGGTACGGGCCCTGGGCGCCCGGCTGGCGTCCGCGCTCGCCGACATGCACGAGGCCGGGCTCGTCCACCGGGACGTCAAGCCGGGGAACGTCCTCCTCGCCCTCGACGGCCCGCGCCTCATCGACTTCGGCATCGCGAGGTCCGCGGGGGCGACCGCCCTGACGGCCACGGACGCGATGATCGGCACCCCCGGCTTCCTCGCCCCGGAGCAGGCCAGGGCCGCCGGGGCGGGCGAGGTCGGACCGGCGAGCGACGTCTTCTCGCTCGGCTGCGTCCTCGCGTACGCCCTGACGGGGGAGCGGCCCTTCGGTACGGGCGGGGTGGCGGCGGTCGTCTACCGGACGGTCCACGAGGAGCCCGATCTCACCGAGGTGCCGGACACGGTCCTCCCGCTGGTCACGGCCTGTCTGGCGAAGGACCCCGCGGACCGGCCGACCGCGCCCGAGGTGCGGGTGGCGCTGGGGGAGGCCGACGCCCCGGCGGGGGACTGGCTGCCGCCGGGCCTGCCGGCGCTGATCGCCCAGCGCTCCTCACGGGTCCTGGACCTGCCCGTCGCCGAGCCGACCATGCTGGTGGACCCCGGGCAGCCCCGGGGAATGTCGCGGCGACGCGTCCTCATGGCGGGTTCGGCCGCCGCGGTGGCGGGAGCCGGTGGTCTGACCGCCTGGCTGCTGAACCGCACACCGGGCGGGACGGGCACGGGAACGGGCGGCACCGGCGCCCCGCTCGACACGTACACGATCGGCGTCCTCACCGACCTGAGCGGCCCCACCAAGGCGGACGGCCGGGGGCAGGAGCGCGGAGTCCGGCTGGCGGTGGAGGAGTTCAACGCCCGCCGTGACCGCCCCTTCGACGTACGCCTGCGGGTCGAGGACGACGGCGGGAGGCCGGAGCGGGCCAAGGCCGCGGCCCTCGCCCTGTTGAAGGTCCCCGGGCTGGTCGGGGTCGTGGGGCCGACCGTCACGTCGACCGCCGTCGCGGCAGCGGGCGAACTGGTCCTCCACGGAATGCCGTTGGCGAGCGTCGTCGCCGATGTGCCGGCCGGTCAGATCAAGGGCCAGGAGACCAAGACCACCTACATCCAGCCGCGCACCATCCAGGACATGATGGTCGTTCCCTTCAGCCGCTACCTCTCCGAACACGGGGCGATCAGGACCGCCGCCGTGGAGGACCGGGCCGGTGGCGAGTACAGCTGGTTCGCCGTCAAGAACATGAAGGACAACCCGCCGTCGAGCGACAAGGGCGGGATCGTGACCTCTCACCCCGTCGATGCGGGCAGCGAGGACTTCGGCCCCGCCGTACGGGCCGCCCTCGCGACCGACCCGCAGGGCGTGATGTACGTGGGGACGTCGCCGCGCCGGGCCGCGCTGTGCGCGAGGGCGCTGCGTGACCAGGGATACCGGGGGCCCCGCGGCAGCGTCGAGTACGTACTCCAGCCGGAGTTCCTCGCCGCCGCCGGCGCGGCCGCCGAAGGCTGGTACTTCGGTACGGGCTACGTCGACCCCGACGGGGTCCCGAAGGCGAAGCCGTTCGCCGCCGCGTACCGCAGGCGCTGGCAACTGCCCGGTACGACACCGGTCGACCGGTTCGCCACGGAGGCGTACGACCTCGCCAACTGGATGCTCCAGGCATTGCGCACGGCGGCCGCGAACCACGCCGAATCGGTGGCCTCGGGCGTCCGGAACGGCCTGCTGCAGACTCCGTACACGGGGCTCGTCAAGACGTACACGGCCCAGGCGAACAAGGACACGGACATCGCCCTGCTGGGGTTGTACCTGTGGCAGGTGAAGGACGGGGCGCCCCGTTTCCTCGGGCCGTTCGCCAAGGCGGCACTCAAGGGGGCGTGACGCGGCCGGAGCGCACGGAGGGGCCCGGTCCGCAGGTGCGGACCGGGCCCCTCAGAACCGGTCTAGCCGACGACCGTCCAGGTGTCGTTCCCCGTCAGCAGCCGGCCCAGGTCGCCCTTGCCGTGCCGTTCCAGGGCCGTCTCCAGCTGGTCCGCCATCAGGGTGTCGTACACCGGGCGTTCCACCGACCGGAACACCCCGATGGGGGTCTGGTGGAGGGTGTCCGGGTCCGCCAGGCGGGAGAGGGCGAAGGCCGTGGTGGGGGTGGCCGCGTGGGCGTCGTGGATCAGGATCCGCGATTCGTTCGAGGGGGTGACCGTGACGACCTGGAGGTCGCCGGTGGCCGGGTCGCGGACGACGCCCTTCTCGTTCTCGGCGCCGAAGCGGATCGGCTGCCCGTGTTCGAGGCGGATGACCGCCTCCTTGGCCTGGTCGTTGTCCTTGAGGACCTCGAAGGCGCCGTCGTTGAAGATGTTGCAGTTCTGGTAGATCTCGACGAGCGCCGTGCCGTTGTGGTCGGCGGCCTGCCGCAGCACCTCGGTGAGGTGCTTGCGGTCGGAGTCGACCGTGCGGGCCACGAAGGAGGCCTCCGCGCCGAGGGCGAGCGACACCGGGTTGAAGGGGGAGTCGAGGGAGCCCATCGGCGTCGACTTGGTGATCTTGCCGATCTCGGAGGTGGGGCTGTACTGGCCCTTGGTCAGCCCGTAGATCCGGTTGTTGAACAGGAGGATCTTGAGGTTGACGTTGCGCCGGAGGGCGTGGATGAGGTGGTTGCCGCCGATGGACAGCGCGTCGCCGTCGCCCGTGACGACCCAGACGGACAGGTCGCGGCGGGAGGTGGCGAGGCCGGTGGCGATGGCCGGGGCGCGGCCGTGGATCGAGTGCATCCCGTAGGTGTTCATGTAGTACGGGAAGCGGGAGGAGCAGCCGATGCCGGAGACGAAGACGATGTTCTCCTTCGCCAGGCCCAGCTCCGGCATGAAGCCCTGGACGGCGGCCAGGACGGCGTAATCACCGCAGCCGGGGCACCACCGCACCTCCTGGTCGGACTTGAAGTCCTTCATGGACTGCTGCGCCTCGGCCCTGGGGACCAGGTGGAGGAGGGACTCACTCATCGATGGCCTCCTTGAGAGCGGCGGCGAGCTGCTCGGCCTTGAACGGCATGCCGTTGACCTGGGTGTGGCTGCGGGCGTCGACGAGGTACCTCGCCCGGACGAGGGTGGCGAGCTGGCCGAGGTTCATCTCGGGCACGACGACCCTCTCGTACCGCTTCAGGACCTCGCCGAGGTTCTTCGGGAAGGGGTTGAGGTGCCGCAGATGGGCCTGGGCGATGTGGCCGTTCTCCCGGCGGATGCGGCGGACCGCCGCCGTGATCGGCCCGTAGGTGGAGCCCCAGCCGAGGACCAGGGTCCGTGCGCCGTCCGGGTCGTCGACCTCGATGTCGGGGACGTCGATGCCGTCGACCTTGGCCTGCCGGGTGCGGACCATGAACTCGTGGTTGGCGGGGTCGTACGAGATGTTTCCGGTGCCGTCCTGCTTCTCGATGCCGCCGATGCGGTGTTCGAGGCCGGGGGTGCCGGGCACGGCCCACGGGCGGGCCAGGGTCTCCGGATCGCGCTTGTACGGCCAGAACACCTCGGTGCCGTCGGCCAGCTCGTGGTTCGGGCCGGTGGCGAACCGCGTCCGCAGGTCCGGGAGTTCGTCGACGTCCGGGATGCGCCAGGGCTCGGAGCCGTTGGCGAGGTAGCCGTCGGAGAGCAGGAAGACCGGCGTGCGGTACGTGAGGGCGATCCGGGCCGCCTCGATCGCCGCGTCGAAGCAGTCGGCGGGCGTCTTCGGGGCGACGATCGGGACCGGCGCCTCGCCGTTGCGGCCATACATCGCCTGGAGCAGGTCGGCCTGCTCGGTCTTGGTGGGCAGACCGGTGGACGGGCCGCCGCGCTGGATGTCGACGATCAGCAGCGGCAGCTCCAGGGAGACCGCGAGGCCGATCGTCTCCGACTTGAGCGCCACGCCGGGGCCGGACGTGGTCGTCACGCCGAGCGCGCCGCCGAACGCCGCCCCGAGGGCGGCGCCGATGCCGGCGATCTCGTCCTCGGCCTGGAAGGTGCGGACGCCGAAGTTCTTGTGCTTGCTGAGCTCGTGGAGGATGTCCGAGGCCGGGGTGATGGGGTACGAGCCCAGGTACAGCGGCAGGTCCGCCTGGCGCGAGGCGGCGACCAGGCCGTACGAGAGGGCCAGGTTCCCCGAGATGTTCCGGTACGTGCCGGTGGGGAAGGCCCGGGTCGCGGGGGCGACCTCGTACGAGACGGCGAAGTCCTCGGTGGTCTCGCCGAAGTTCCAGCCGGCCCGGAAGGCGGCGACGTTGGCCTCGGCGATCTGCGGCTTCTTCGCGAACTTCTGCCGCAGGAAGGTCTCGGTGCCCTCGGTCGGCCGGTGGTACATCCAGGAGAGCAGTCCGAGCGCGAACATGTTCTTGGAGCGCTCGGCCTCCTTCCGGGACAGGCCGAACTCCTTGAGCGCCTCGACGGTCAGCGTGGTCAGCGGCACCGGGTGGACCCGGTAGCCGTCCAGCGAGCCGTCTTCGAGCGGCGAGGTCGCGTAGCCGACCTTGGCCATGGCGCGCTTGGCGAATTCGTCGGTGTTGACGATGATCTCGCCACCGCGCGGCACGTCCCCGATGTTGGCCTTGAGGGCGGCCGGGTTCATCGCGACCAGCACGTTCGGGGCGTCGCCCGGGGTCAGGATGTCGTGGTCGGCGAAGTGCAGCTGGAAGGACGAGACGCCCGGCAGGGTTCCGGCGGGTGCCCGGATCTCGGCCGGGAAGTTCGGCAGCGTGGAGAGGTCGTTCCCGAAGGACGCCGTCTCCGAGGTGAAGCGGTCACCTGTCAGCTGCATGCCGTCACCGGAGTCACCCGCGAAGCGGATGATCACCCGGTCGAGCCGGCGCACTTCCTTCTCGGTGCCGTGGTGCGGCTTCGCCGGGGCGCTGCGCTGCTCCCCGAGCAATGCCTCACCGGCCTCGCTACTGACCTGGCTGGTCACTGAACTGGACCTCCCTCGCGGCAAGGGGACTCTCCGCCGGAGGCGGGAGAAGGCTCGGGATGCGGTCGGCCGATCACCGTCCGTCCCGAGGCCCACCCTACGACGGTAAGGAGGGCCTTCCCTGGACTTCTCGCATCATGGACCTCTTTTTGAGATGCCCTCTTGCCCTGAATTGTCACGTTCTGTCGCCACCCGGAGTGTTCCGGAAAGCCGGATTCCGCCTCATTCTTTGGACCTAGGGCCCCTGAGGGCCTTCAACCGGCCGCCGCCCGGGGGGTCACGCGGGTGGTGACTCTCCGGAGGGCGGCTTTCCCGCCATCTGACAGGGTGTCAGATGATCAGGATTTCAGATACGTCAACACCGCCAGTACCCGTCGGTGATCGCCGTCACTCGGTGAGAGTCCCAGCTTCAGGAAGATGTTGCTGATGTGCTTCTCCACCGCGCCGTCGCTCACGACCAGGGCCTTGGCGATCGCCGAGTTCGTCCGCCCCTCCGCCATCAGGCCGAGGACCTCCCGCTCGCGCGGCGTGAGGTTCGCCAGCACGTCCTGCTGACGGCTCCGGCCCAGCAGCTGCTGCACGACCTCGGGGTCCAGCGCCGTACCGCCGCCGGCGACCCGCACCACGGCGTCCACGAACTCCCGGACCTCGGCGACCCGGTCCTTCAGCAGATAGCCGACACCGCGGCTGGAACCGGCCAGGAGTTCGGTGGCGTACTGCTCCTCCACGTACTGCGACAGCACGAGCACACCGAGTCCCGGGTGCTCCTTGCGCAGCCGCACGGCCGCGCGCACCCCCTCGTCCGTGTGCGTCGGCGGCATCCGCACATCGGCGACGACGACGTCCGGCAACGCGCCCTGCGCGGCGAGCCCGGCAACGGTCTCGACGAGCGCCTCACCGTCCCCCACCCCGGCGACCACGTCATGCCCGAGATCGGTGAGAAGCCGGGTCAGTCCCTCCCGCAGCAACACGGAATCCTCCGCGATGACCACCCGCACGCGCCCGACCCCTTGATCCACAGCCACGCCCCACAGCCCCCATGCCTTCTTGCCCGAGTACTTCCTACGACTCGGCCAGCATCGCAGGGTCGCCTCGCGTTGTGCTCATTCCCGGGAGGAGTGCCCACCGCCGGACCTCCGGCCGCACCCGGGCCCGCACGGCGTGCGGGCGCCCACGGGGGCGGGGAAGGGGCGGCGGCCCCGGGCGCTCGGGCCTCGGGGCGCCGCCCCGTCGCGGGGTCACGCCTGGTCACAGCCGGTCCTGCTGGTGGCCTGCGGGCCCGGTCGCGCGCGGTCGCGCTGGTTCTGGTGGTTCTGCTGGTTCTGCTGGTCACGCGGGTGGCGCCCGGTACCGCCCGGTCCGCCGGTCCTGCTGGTCACACGGGTCACACGGGTCGCGCCGGTCCCGCCCGGTCGCGCCCGGTCACGCCCGCCAGGGCAGCTCCACCGTCACCGTCGTGGGTCCGCCCTCCGGCGAATCCACCGCGAGGACTCCGTCCACCGCCCCCACCCGCTCCGTGAGCGAGGACAGACTCCGCCCGGTCACGACGTGCGCCCCGCCCACCCCGTCGTCCCGCACCTGAAGCATCAGCCGGCCGCCCGTGCGCCACACATCCACCCAGGCCCGCCGCGCCCGCGCATGCGCCGTGACGTTCCGCAGCAGCTCCGACACGGTGAAGTACGCGATGCCCTCGATCGCCGCCACCGGCCGGGCCGGCAGGTCGACGTCCACCGACACCGGGACCGCGCACCGCGAGGCCACCGCGGACAGCGCAGCGTCCAGACCCCGGTCGGTGAGGACCGCCGGATGGATGCCCCGGGCGAGGTCCCGCAGCTCCTGCAGCGCGAGCTTCACCTCGCCGTGCGCCTCGTCGACGAGCACCGCCGCAGCCTGCGGATCCTCCGCGAGCTTCTCCTTCGCGAGGCCGAGATCCATGGCGAGCGCGGCGAGCCGGGCCTGCGCCCCGTCGTGCAGATCGCGTTCGATGCGCCGCAGGTCCGCCGCCGCGGTGTCGACCACGACACCCCGGTCCGACTCCAGCTCGGTGACACGGGAGGCCAGCCGGGAGGGCCCGAGGAGCCCGGAGACGAGGAAGCGGTCGACGGCGACGAAGCCGCGCAGGAGCCAGGGGCCGACCATCACGAAGAGCAGCCCGACGAGGCTGGTGACGGCGATCTCGAAGGGGGAGTCGAGGTAGAGGCTGTGGGTCCCGTCGCCGTACAGCTGAATGCCGTCCTGCCCGACGTACGCCGGGAAGACCCACTGCCACAGCGGATACGTGAAGAGGCTCCAGCCCCAGGCCCAGAAGGCCACGGTCACGGAGAACGAGAAGACCGCCCACGGCATGTGCACGACCGCGTACAGCAGGTGCCGCCAGGAGGCCCCGCTCTTCAACATGGCACCCATCCAGGAGAAGGCCCCGCCGGTCCGGCCCCGCACCGGTTCGGGCGCGCGCACGTCGACATCGAGCAGGGCACGCGCCCGGGCCCGCTCGACGACGCCGAAGCCCCGGCACATGGCGAGGGCACCGGCGAGGATCGGCACGCCGAGGAAGGTGATGAGCAGCCCGGCGCCGGCCGAGACGAAGGCGATGGAGAGCGCGAACCAGCAGACGCTCAGCGGCAGCCCGATCAGCACGTAGAGCAGCGCACGCCACGTGCGGCCCTCGAACGGCGCGCGGATCGCGGCGGGGAGGTGGGATGCCATCGCTGGGGTCCTTCTCTGCTCAGGGAGGGGGCGGGCGGTACGTATCCCAGGGTTCCGTGCCGGGCCTCCCGGGACCATGAGGCGGGTGGGCGTCTGGGGGCGGGGGTTTTCCCTACCCCGGGGGTACGGGAGGGGGTTCGGCGCCAGGCCCGCCCGGCCCACGCGCCGCCTTGCCGAGGACCGAAAGGCGGACGCCGCCGACCGTCGGCCGAAAGGCCGATACCGCCGCCGCCCACGACCGACAGGCCGATGTCGCCGGCTGACGGTCGACAGGCCGAAGGACAGGCCGAAGGCCGACGGGTCGACGTCGCCGGCCGACGGCCGAAAGGCCGACGGGGGAGCGAACGTCGTTCGCTCCCCCGTCGGGCCGCGCACCCGGCCGGCGTCACACCCCCGGCCGCGAACGCCACGGCAGTTCCGCCGTCACCGTCGTCGGGCCGCCCTCCGGCGAGTCCAGGACGAGCAGGCCGTCCACCGCCCCGAGCCGTTCCGCGAGGCCCGCGAGACCCGTGCCGCCGTCGAAGCGGGCGCCACCTGCCCCGTCGTCGCGCACCTGGAGCAGCAGCCGGTCCTTCGCCCGCCACACCTCCACCGACGCCGATCGCGCCCGCGCGTGCTTCGAGACGTTCTGGAGCAGCTCCGACACCGTGAAGTACGCGATGCCCTCGATCGCCTCCGCCGGCCGCTCCGACAGGTCCACGGTCACCTTCACCGGCACCGTGCAGCGCGCCGACACCGAAGACAGCGCGGCGCTCAGCCCGCGGTCGGTGAGGACGGCCGGATGGATGCCCCGGGCGAGGTCCCGCAGCTCCTGGAGCGCGAGCTTCACCTCGCCGTGCGCCTCGTCGACCATCGCCGCGGCCGTCTCGGGATCGTCGAGGAGCTTCTCCTTCGCGAGGCCGAGCCCCATCGCGAGCGCCACGAGCCGCGCCTGCGCCCCGTCGTGCAGGTCCCGCTCGATGCGCCGCAGGTCCGCCGCCGCGGTGTCGACGACGACACCCCGGTCCGACTCCAGCTCGGCGATCCGCCGCTCCAGTTCGTCGGAGGGGGAGAGGAGACCCCGGACCATGCCCCGGTCGGCGCTCGCCATGCCCCGGGACAGGAAGGGCAGTACGGGCCAGAGGACGATGAGGGAGACCAGGGCGATCGTGAACGTCACGATCCCCCAGGGCAGCCGGATCAGCCCGTACAGCTGCGTCCGCCAGGCCACCGGGTCCTTCAACGTGCTCCACAGCCAGCCGAAGAAGCCGCCGCGCGACGGCAACGGGGACGGTTCGGCGATCTCGATCCCGAGCAGCGCCCGGGCCCGCGCCCGCTCCGACCGGCCGATGAGGCGCGCGCCGCCGAGCCCGAGGGCGAGCAGCGGGAGCCCGATGACGGTGACGGACAGCCCGACGCCGAGGAGCACGCTCACGACCGCGTAGACGAAACCGGCCAGCGCGGTGAAGAGGTTGGAGAGGAGGAAGACGAGCTCCTTCCAGGTCTCCTTCCCGTAGGCGGTGCGCTTGGGCGGACGTGGACGCGGGGGCGTGGCGACGGCGGCCCCGGAGGACGCGGCGGGATCAAGATCGGCGGTCATGCTCTCCAGCCTGCCGGTTGAGGACCGTGCGACGCCATGGGGGAGGTGGGTGAGCGGCAGGGGGGATATCCCCACCCGGCCCCCTCCGGCCCCGTACGAGCACTGCGCGAGCACTGCGTGAGCACTGCGTGAGCACTGCGCGAGGACCGTGCTCACGCGACTGCTTACGGTCCCTTTAGCAGGGCCTAGACTCGCGTGCGTACAGAAGTGACTCATGAGACACCGAGACCGAGGGGCGGACGGACGTGCGGGAACCGACCGTTGTCGCAGCCGACGCGACGGGCGCGGCGGACTACTTCCAGACGTACTCCGTCGTCGGGCTGCTCGCCGTCGTCGGAGTGCTCTTCGTCGCCGTGGCGTTCGGCGCGGGCCGACTGCTGAGGCCTGTCGTGCCGACGCCCGAGAAGCTCCTCACGTACGAGTGCGGTGTCGACCCCGTGGGGGAGGGCTGGGCGCACACCCAGGTCCGCTACTACGTGTACGCCTTCCTCTACGTCATCTTCGCCGTCGACTCGATCTTCCTCTTCCCCTGGGCGACGGTCTTCGCCGCGCCCGGCTACGGCGCCACGACCCTGGTCGAGATGTTCGTCTTCCTCGGCTTCCTGGCCGTGGGGCTGCTCTACGCGTACAAGAAGGGCGTCCTGGCATGGACGTAACACCCCTGCCCACACCCCTGCCCGCTCCGAAGCTGGGCCCGCTGGCCCGCCTGGCCCCCGAGCCGATGAAGGTGGTCCTGAACTGGGGCCGCCGCTACAGCCTCTGGGTCTTCAACTTCGGGCTCGCGTGCTGCGCGATCGAGTTCATCGCCGCGTCGATGGCCCGGCACGACTTCATCCGGCTCGGCGTGATCCCCTTCGCGCCGGGCCCGCGCCAGGCCGATCTGATGATCGTCTCGGGCACGGTGACGGACAAGATGGCGCCGGCGGTGAAGCGACTGTACGAGCAGATGCCGGAGCCGAAGTACGTCATCTCCTTCGGCGCCTGCTCCAACTGCGGCGGTCCCTACTGGGACTCGTACTCGGTGACCAAGGGCGTCGACCAGATCATCCCGGTCGACGTGTACGTGCCGGGGTGCCCGCCGCGCCCCGAGGCGCTGCTCCAGGGCATCCTCAAACTCCAGGAGAAGATCGCGCGGGAGAGCCTGGCCGAGCGGTACGGGACCACGGGCGGCGCGTCGGTCGCGCAGCTGACGAGCCCGCTGGTGGAGCGCCCGTCGGCCGAGCGCCCGTCGGCCGAGAGCCCGTCCGTGGAGCGACCGGGAGCCGAGGCATGACGACGGCGTACGACTCCCTCCCCGACTCCGTGACGGAGGTCTTCGGCGAGGAGGCGACGGCGGAGCAGGCGTACGACCTGCTGACCGTCGACGTCCCGCCGGCCTCGTGGATCACGGCGCTCGAAACGGCCCGGGACACGCTCGGGTGCACCTACTTCGACTGGCTGAGCGCGGTCGACGAGCCGGGCACGGGCTTCCGGGTCTGCGCGCACGTCGCCGTGGTCGGGGAGGGGCGTCCGCGCCGCCTCCTGCTCCGGACGACGGTCCCGCACAGCGCTCCCGTCCTGCCCACGGCGATCGGTGTGTACGCGGGCGCGGGCTGGCACGAGCGCGAGACCCACGAGATGTTCGGCGTGGACTTCACGGGCCACCCGCACCTCGTGCCGCTGCTCCTCCCGGAGAACTTCGAGGGCCACCCGCTGCGCAAGGACTTCGTCCTCGCGGCCCGGGTCGCGAAGGCGTGGCCGGGCGCGAAGGAGCCGGGCGAGTCGCACGACGGCGGCCCGAAGCGCCGCCAGATGCTTCCCCCGGGCGTCCCGGACCCCAACGAATGGGGCCCCCTGAAGGGCCAGCTGCCCCCGGCCCCGGCGCGTCCGGCCCGGGCGGCGGCAGGCGACCGCCCGGTCCGCAGGGCCCGCTCGGTGACGGAGGGCTCGGCGACCCAGCCGGAAGCCCCGGACACCACCCGCCCGCCGCGCCGCACGCGCTCGGTATCGGAGGGCTCGGCGAGCCAGGCGCCGCCGACCTCCGCCCCGTCGGCGCCCACTCCTGACCCGTCGGCGCTCACCCCCGACCCGTCGGCGGAGACCCCGCCTGCGGCGCGTCCGCCGCGCCGGTCCCGTTCGGCTGCGGACGGTTCGGCGAGCCAGGCGACCCCTGACGGCCCCGCGCCACGCGCGGAGGCCGCGCCCCCGCGCACCCGCAGCTCGGACGCTCCCTGGCACCACGCCCGCCCGGCCTTCGACGAGGAGCCGACCCCTCCGCCGCCCCCGGCGGAGGAGGCCACCAAGCCGGAGACCGCGCCTGCGCCGGAGGCCGCGCCCACGCCCGAGGCCGCGCGGCCTGAGCCCGCGCCCAAGCCGGAGACCCCGGAGGAGCCGGCCCCCGAGCCCGAGGCGGCCCCCGAGCCCGAGGCCACCCCCGAGCCCGAGTCCGGCGCCCCGCCCAAGGACGGCCCCACCGGCCCTCCCAGCTCCACCGGCCCCACCGGCCCTCCCGGCCCCACCGGCACTCCTGACCCCACCAGCCCCACCAGCCCCACCAGCCCCACAGGCCCTCCCGACCCCACAGGCCCGAGCACCCCCACCACCCCCGCCGGAGGCGATCCCGCGTGAACGACGTACTCGACGTCGCCCTCCGGCTTCTCGTCGTCTTCGCCGTCTTCCTCGTCCTGCCGCTCGTCGTCGGCCAGACCGAGCACAAGGTCATGGCCCACATGCAGGGCCGCCTCGGTCCCATGTACGCCGGTGGTTTCCACGGCTGGGCGCAGCTCGTCGCCGACGGGGTGAAGTTCGCGCAGAAGGAGGACGTCGTCCCCAAGGACGCCGACCGGCGGGTCTTCCAGCTCGCGCCGGCCGTCGCCCTCCTCCCGTACCTCCTCGTTCTCGTCGCGATCCCGATCGGTCCGAGCGAGGGCGCCGTCGGGCAGGTCGTCGACGCCGGCATCTTCTTCGTGCTGGCCGTGATGGGTGTCGGGGTCCTCGGCAGTCTGATGGCCGGCTGGGCGTCCGCGAACAAGTTCTCGCTGCTCGGCGGGCTCCGTACCGCCGCCCAGCTCCTCGCGTACGAGCTCCCCATGCTCCTCGCCGCCGCCTCCGTCGCGATGGCCGCGGGCACCGTCTCGCTGCCGGGCATCCTCAACGCCTTCGAGTGGTGGTGGCTGCCCTGGCAGATCGTCGGGGCCCTCGTGTTCTTCGTGGCGGGTCTCGCCGAGCTCCAGCGGCCCCCGTTCGACATGCCCGTCGCCGACTCGGAGATCATCTTCGGCGCGTACACCGAGTACACCGGTCTCCGTTTCGCGCTGTTCCTGCTCGCCGAGTACGCCGGCATCGTCGTCCTGTGCGGCCTCACCACCGTCCTGTTCCTCGGCGGCTGGCACGGCCCGTTCGGCGGTGACGGTCTCGGCTGGGTGTGGACCCTGCTCAAGACCGCCGTCCTCGCGTTCGTCGTGATCTGGCTGCGGGTCAGTTACCCGCGCCTGCGCGAGGACCAGCTCCAGAAGCTCGCCTGGACGACCCTCGTCCCGCTCGCGCTCGCGCAGATCGCGCTCACCGGCGTCGTGAAGGTGGCGATCCAGTAATGTCTCCGATCCCCGGCTCGGGCCTCGCCAAGGGCCTCGCCGTCACTCTCCGCACGATGACGAAGAAGACCGTCACCGCGCAGTACCCGGACGTCCAGCCCGAGCTGCCGCCCCGCACCCGCGGGGTCATCGGGCTGTTCGAGGAGAACTGCACGGTCTGCATGCTGTGCGCCCGTGAGTGCCCCGACTGGTGCATCTACATCGACTCCCACAAGGAGACGGTGCCTGCGGCCGCCCCCGGTGGCCGCGAGCGCAGCCGGAACGTCCTCGACCGCTTCGCCATCGACTTCTCCCTCTGCATGTACTGCGGCATCTGCATCGAGGTGTGTCCGTTCGACGCGCTGTTCTGGTCGCCCGAGTTCGAGTACGCGGAGACCGACATCCACGAGCTGACCCATGAGCGCGACAAGCTCCGCGAGTGGATGTGGACGGTTCCCGAACCGCCCGCGCTCGACCCGCGCGCGGAGGAGCCGAAGGAGATCGCGGCCGCCCGCAAGGCGGCCGAGAAGGCGGCAGCCGTCGCGGCAGCCGCATCCGCCGCCGCAGCGGAGGCCGAGGCAGCAGCCCAGGCCGAGGGGGAGCAGTCGTGATCCTCGCCGCCGCTCACAGCGCCGCTCACAGCGTCGCCCAGCAGGCCGTTCAGCAGGCCGCCCAGCAGCCCGTGCTGAACCAGCAGACCCACGGCTTCCTCTCGCCCACCGGCGTCGAGATCGCCTTCCTCCTGGTCGGCCTCGTCACCCTCGGCGCCGCCCTCGTCACGGTCACCACCCGCCAGCTCGTCCATGCCGCGCTCTGGCTGGTCGTGGCGCTCGGTGGTCTCGCCGTCGAGTACCTGCTCCTGACGGCCGAGTTCATCGCCTGGGTCCAGGTCCTGATCTACGTCGGTTCCGTGGTCGTCCTCCTTCTCTTCGGGCTCATGCTCACCAAGGCCCCCATCGGCCACTCGCCGGACGCCGACTCCCGCAACAAACCGGTCGCAGCGGCCGTCGCGCTCGCCGCCGCGGGCGCGCTCGTCTGGGTGGTCGTCGACGCGTTCCGTACGACCTGGATCGACCTCGACGGAGCCGTGCAGGGCTCCACCGCGGTGACCGGCGAGATCCTCTTCCGGCACTGGGTGCTGCCGTTCGAGGCGCTGTCCGTGCTGCTCCTCGCCGCCCTGGTCGGCGCCATCGTGCTCTCCCGCAGGAAGAAGGAGGAGCAGCGCTGATGCACCTCGCCTACCCGGCCGTCCTCGCCGCCCTCCTCTTCGCCATCGGCGTGTACGGCGTCCTCGCCCGCCGCAACGCGATCCTGGTCCTGATGTCCGTCGAGCTGATGCTCAACGCCGTCAACCTCAACCTGGTCGCCTTCGACGTCTGGCTCCGCGACACCCTGCACGCCGGTCAGGCCCTCACCCTCTTCACCATCGCCATCGCCGCCGCGGAGATCGGCATCGGTCTCGCGATCGTCCTGATGGTCCACCGCAACAAGGGCACCTCGGACATCGACCGGCTCCGTGACACGGCGGAACCGCCGCAGCCCTGGGACTCCGCGGCCGAGGACTCCGCGGCCGAGGACGGCACGACCACCGACGACACGCCCACCGGCGAGAAGGCCGAGGCCACCGCGTGACCACCACGACCCTCGCCGTCCTGGTCCCCCTCCTCCCCTTCCTCGGCTCCGTCGCCGGACTCCTCCTCGGCCGCACCGCCCCCGGCTACGTCCGCCCGCTCGCGGTGCTGCCCACCGTCGCCGCCGCAGTCCTGGCCGTGGTCGTCGCCGTACGGCAGGGCGGCGGGAAGGCGATCGACGCCGCGACCCAGCTCACCCCCACCGGCTCGGTCCCCATCGACCTGGCCCTGTACATCGACGGCTTCGCCGCCCTCGTCGCCGTCCTCGTCGGCGTCGTCGCGACCTGTGTGCAGATCTACTCGACCGGCTACCTCCGCGAGGACCCGCGCTACCCCTCGTACGCCGCGCTCGTCTCCCTCTTCACCTCCGCGATGCTGCTCGTCGTCTACTCGGGCGACCTGATGGTGCTCCTGGTCGGCTGGGAGATCATGGGCATCTGCTCGTACTTCCTCGTCGGCCACTACTGGGAGACCCCCGAGGCGCGGGCCGCCTCCCTGAAGGCCTTCCTCGTCACCAAGCTCGGCGACGTCCCCTTCCTCATCGGTCTCTTCGCGCTCGCCACCGACGCGGGCACGTTCCGGATCACGGGCGTCCTCGGCGCCGTCGCGCGCGGCGAGCTCGACCACCCCACCGTGGTCGCGCTGCTGCTGCTGGCCGGTGTGGCGGGCAAGTCGGCCCAGTTCCCGCTGCACACCTGGCTCCCGGACGCCATGGCCGGCCCCACCCCCGTCTCCGCGCTCATCCACGCGGCGACCATGGTCGCCGCCGGCATCTACTTCACGGCCCGGCTGCTGCCCGTCTTCGCCGCCTCGGCCGCCGCGATGACGGTGCTCGCCGTGATGGCCGCGATCACGATGGTCGGCTCGGCGCTTGCCGCGCTCGCCCAGGACGACATCAAGCGGGTCCTCGCCTACTCGACGATCGGACAGCTCGGCTACATGGCCGGTGCCCTGGCCGTCGGCGACCGCGGGTCCGCCGTCTTCCACCTCCTCTCGCACGGTGCCTTCAAGGCCCTGCTGTTCCTCGCCGCCGGCACCGTCATCCACGCCGCCGGTACGAACTCGCTGACCGCCATGTCCCGCATGAGCGGCCTCGCGAAGCGCATCCCGGACGCGTACTGGACGATGACCGTCGCCCTGCTGGCGCTCGCCGCGATCCCGCCCTTCGCCGGCTTCTTCTCCAAGGAGGCCGTCCTGGTGGCCGCCGAGCACACCGCGCTCGGCGAGCGGACCGTCGCCCCCGCCGGGGCCGGCTGGACCGTCCTCGTCGCCGGGCTGCTGACCGCCTTCCTCACCGCCGCCTACGCGCTCCGCCTCTGGCTGCGGACCTTCCGCGGCCGGGGCGCCGAAGCCCCTCACCACGGTCGCCAGCCGATCGCCATGACGTCCGTCCTGTGGGTCCTCGCGATCCCCTCCCTGGGCTTCGGGCTGACGGTCACGTACCTCGACGACTGGTTCGACGGGAACGCGCTCACCCCGACCGTCACGACGGCCGTCCTCGGCACCGGACTCGCCGCCGCCGGCGCCGTGATCACGTACGCGGTGTGGCGCACCCTCGCCGCCAGGACCCCGGTGACGGCCGCCGCCCAGGCGCCCGTCCCGCACGTGGCCCACCCGGACGCCGACGCCGGTCTCGTCGAGGCCGAGGCGCTGCACCTGCCGCACCCCGCCGAGGACCCGGCCGACCCCGGCCGCGCCCTCCTCGGCCCGCTGCACGGTCCCGCCGCCGACGGCTTCCACCTGGACGCCGTCTACCGGACGGCGTTCGTCCGCCCCGTCCTCGCCGCCGCCTCCCTGGTCCGCTTCCTGGACCGCGAGGTCGTCGACACCTACGTCCGCGCCGCGGGCACCTCCGCCAAGGGGCTCGGCTGGCTCGTCCGCCGCGCCCAGACCGGCAACGTGCAGACCTACCTCAGCGCCCTGCTCGCCGGCTCCGTCGTCCTGGCGATCGTCGCCGTCGCCCTCGCCAACGCCGTCGGAGCGTGAGCCGTGATCGATATCAGCGAATCCGTGATGCAGTTCCTTCTGGCGTTGATCGTCGCCGGACCGCTCCTCGGCGCGGCCGCCGCCCTGCTCCCGGCCCCGCCGGGGCTGAAGGGGAAGTCGCCCGACCAGGCCGTGCTCCGCCACGGCGTCACCGTCACCGGTGTGATCCTGCTGGCCGCGATCGTCCTCGCGCTCGGCTTCGACCACGACCAGCCGTCGAGGATGCAGGCCACGACGGACATCAGCTGGATCCAGGCACTCGACGTGCGGATCCACCTCGGTGTCGACGGCATCTCACTCCCCCTTCTGGTCCTGACCGCGCTCCTGAGCTTCCTCTGCGCGCTGTACTCCTACTTCAAGATGCCCGGCGGCCCTTCCCCCAAGGGCTTCGTCGCGCTGCTCCTCGTCCTGGAGTCCGGCACCCTCGCCACCTTCGCCGTCCTCGACCTGGTCCTGTTCTTCCTGGCCTTCGAGATGGTCCTCATCCCGATGTACTTCCTCATCGCCCGCTGGGGCGGCGAGGGCAAGCAGGCCGCGGCCTGGAAGTTCATCCTCTACACGCTGCTCGGCTCCGTCGTCATGCTGCTCGGCCTGCTCCTCATCGGCGTGAAGGCGGGCACGTTCGACATGGTGGCACTGGCCACTGACAACGGCCGCGGACTGACCACGTCCGTGCAGGTCATCGCCGTTCTCGCGATCGGCATCGGGCTCGCCGTGAAGACCCCGATGTGGCCGCTGCACAGCTGGCTCCCGGACGCCCACACCGCCGCCCCGACGGTCGGCTCGGTCCTCCTCGCCGGCGTCCTGCTCAAGATGGGCACGTACGGCTTCGTCCGGATCCTCCTGCCGATCGCCCCCGACGGCATGCGGATCTTCGCCCCCTACCTCGCCGCCTTCGCCGTCGCCGGGATCATCTACGGATCGCTCGCCTGCCTCGCCCTCGTACGGCCCGGCAACAAGGGCGACCTCAAGCGCCTCATCGCGTACTCCTCCGTCGGCCACATGGGCTTCGTACTCCTCGGCATCGCCACCATGACCCCCACCGGGGTCAACGGCGCCCTCTTCGCCAACGTCGCCCACGGCCTCGTCACCGGCCTGCTCTTCTTCCTGGTCGGCGCGGTCAAGGACCGGTACGGCACCGCCGACCTCGACACCCTCGCCGGAGCCACTGGCGCCGCCCTCTACGGCCGCGCCCCGCGCCTCGGCGCCCTCCTCGCCTTCGCCGCCGTCGCCTCCCTCGGCCTGCCCGGCCTGGCCGGCTTCTGGGGCGAGATGCTGGCCCTGTTCGGCGCCTTCGAGCCCGCCGAGGGCCTCAGCCGCCCCGCCTTCCTCACCTTCATGGCGATCGGCGCCTTCGGCACCCTCCTCACCGCCGCGTACCTCCTGCTCGTCGTCCGCCGCGTCTGCATGGGCGGCCCCCGCCCCGCAGGGGAGACGCCGATCGCCGACGTCCAGGGGTACGAGTTCGCCGCCTGGACCCCGCTCGTCGCCCTCACCGTCCTCGCCGGCCTCTGGCCCGCGGTCCTCCTCGGCCTCACCGACCCGGCCGTCCAGAAGCTCCTCGCCGGAGGCACCCGATGACCCCACCGACGGCGTTCGCCGGCGAGTCGCTCGTCCAGTCCGTCGACTGGCTCACGATCGCGCCCCCCACCCTCACGGCCGTGGTCGCCCTCGTCGTGCTCGTCGCCGACCTGTTCGTCCCCGAGGAGCGCAAGCGCATCCTCGGCTGGACGGCGATCGCCGGACTCGTCGCCGCCCTCGCCCTCCTCGTCCCGCTGCGGGCCGGCGACCGCTCCACCTTCTGCCTCACCGCGGACACCCGGATCGACGCGTGCAGCTACACCGCCGACCACTTCACCCTGGTCATCCAGCTGCTCGTGCTCGGCGGCGCGCTCCTGACGGCGCTGCTCTCCGTCACCGAGACCCGCGAGAGGCTCCCGGCCGGCGAGTACTGGTTCCTGCTGCTCTCCTCGGCCGCCGGGGCCGCCCTGCTGCCCGCCTCCCGGGACCTCGCGACCCTGGTCGTCGCCCTCGAGGTGGCCTCGCTGCCCGCCTTCGCGCTCGTCGGCCTCAAGCGCGGCGACCGCATGTCCGGCGAGGCGGCGCTCAAGTTCTTCCTGTCCTCCGTGACCGCGACCGCCGTCACCCTGCTCGGCGTCAGCTTCGTGTACGCGGCGACGGGCACCCTGCACCTCACGGAGCTCGCCCAGTCCCTCGACGACGTCCCCGGTCAGCTCCAGACGCTCGCCGAGGCGGGCGTGGCCCTCACCCTCGTCGGGTTCGCCTTCAAGACGGCCGCCGTCCCCTTCCACTTCTGGGTGCCGGACACGTACGTCGGCGCCCCGCTGCCCGTCGCCGCCTACCTGTCGGTGGTCGGCAAGGCCGTCGGCTTCACCGGGCTCATCCTGGTGACGGTCGTCGCCTTCCCCTCGTACGCCGATGTGTGGGGCCCGGCGCTCGCCGCCCTCGCGGCGCTGACCATGACCGTCGGCAACGTCGCCGCCCTTCGGCAGCTGTCCACGCGCGCGTGGAGCGCGGTCCGGCTGCTCGCCTGGTCCTCCGTCGCCCAGGCCGGCTACCTGCTCGTGCCGATCGCGGCCGCCGCGTACTCCAGTGACGACCAGATCGGCGCCACCGTCGCGTACGCCCTGATGTACGCCGTGGTGAACCTCGGCGCTTTCGCGGTCGTCGCGCTCGTCGCCCGCCGGCACCCCGAGAACCGGATCGCGGACTACCGGGGCCTGTACGCGACGAGCCCGGCCGCCGCCCTCGCGCTCGCCTTCTTCCTCCTGAATCTGGCCGGTTTGCCCCCGGGTATCATCGGCCTCTTCGCCAAGGTGACCGTCTTCTCGGCGGCCGTCGACGCGGGCCTCGGCTGGCTGGCCGTGATCATGGGCGTCAACGTCGTGATCGGGCTGTACTACTACCTCCGCTGGACGGCACTGCTGTTCCGTACGCCGGAGGGCGCGGTACGGCCGCCGGCCGCCGGGACCTCCGTCCCCCACACGGTCCCCGTGCCGATCACCCTGGCGATCGTGCTGACCGCCGCCGCCGGAGTCGTCCTGTCGGGCTACCCGCAGATCGCGCTCCGCTTCGCGACGGACAGCCTGTTCTGACCCCCCACACGACGAGACACCAGGAGCGGGAAACACCGTGCTGAACGGATTCAAGGACTTCATACTTCGCGGGAACGTCATCTCGATGGCCATCGGTCTGGCCGTCGGAACGGCGTTCACGGCGGTCGTCACCGGCTTCAGCAAGGCCTTCATCACCCCGCTCATCGGTCTCGCGACCGGCTCCGTCGGCAACTTCAACGACGCACAGTTCCACGTCGGCAAGACCGTCTTCCCCTACGGCCTCGCCATCTCCGCCGCCATCGCCTTCGTCATCACCGCCGCGGTCCTGTACTTCCTGATCGTCGCCCCGCTGGCGAAGGTCCAGGAGCGGTTCGCGAAGGAGGAGGCGGCCGACCCGAAGTCCGAGAAGCGCGACTGCCCCCGCTGCTACACGGAGATCCCGGCCATCGCCTCCCGCTGCGCCCACTGCACCAGCGAGGTCGAGCCCACCCTCCTCTTCGAGGAGAAGATCCCCGCCGCCCGCTGATCACCCGAACGGCCCACACCCCGCCCCCGGCGCCCCCGGTGCGGCCGGGGGAACCCGAACCTCCCGCCTGGCGTTGACCAGTACGGAAGGGTCCACTGGACGAGTGGATAAGACCACGAAGCAAAGGGTTCCCCTGCCGCACCACTTGGAGGGCGTACCGTGCACCGCCGGCACAACGGGCTGAGGACCGCCGTACTTCTCGGAGGGCTCTCCGCCCTCATCATCGTCATCGGCAGCTTCTTCGGCCGTACGGGACTGATCGTCGCGCTGTTCGTGGCGCTCGGCACCAACGCGTACGCGTACTGGAACAGCGACAAGCTGGCGCTGCGGGCCATGCGGGCCCGGCCGGTCAGCGAGTTCGAGGCCCCCGCGCTCTACCGGATGGTGCGGGACCTCTCCACGCAGGCGCGTCAGCCCATGCCGCGGCTCTACATCTCACCGACCCAGGCGCCGAACGCCTTCGCGACCGGCCGCAACCCGCGGAACGCGGCGGTCTGCTGCACCGAGGGCATCCTCGCGATCCTCGACGAGCGCGAGCTGCGCGGGGTCATCGGTCACGAGCTGAGCCATGTCTACAACCGGGACATCCTCATCTCCTCGGTCGCCGGAGCGCTCGCCTCCGTGATCATGTTCCTGGTCAACTTCGCGTGGCTGATCCCGGTCGGCCGCTCCAGCGACGACGACGGACCGGGCATCCTCGGCTACCTCCTGATCCTCATCCTCGGCCCGATCGCCGCCTCGATCATCCAGCTCGCCATCTCCCGCTCCCGGGAGTACGAGGCCGACGCCTCCGGAGCCCAGCTCACCGGCGACCCGCTCGCCCTGGCCAGCGCGCTGCGGAAGCTGGACGCCGGCACCAAGCAGCTGCCGCTGCCCGCCGAGCCCCGGATCGAGACCGCGAGCCACATGATGATCGCGAACCCGTTCGGGCCCGGAAAGGGAGTGTCCAAGATGTTCTCCACCCACCCGCCGATGGCCGAGCGGATCGCCCGGCTCGAACAGATGGCAGGTCGACGCCCGTGAAGACGATCCTCAACATCATCTGGCTGATCCTCTGCGGATTCTGGATGTTCCTGGGCTACATGCTCGCGGGCGTCCTGCTCTGCATCACGATCATCGGCATCCCCTTCGGCCTCGCCGCGTTCCGTATCGGGATGTACGCGCTGTGGCCCTTCGGGCACACGGTCGTGGACCGCCGCGACGCGGGCGCGCCCTCCTGCGTGGGCAACGTCCTGTGGCTGATCCTGGCCGGCTGGTGGCTCGCCCTCGGCCACATCACCACCGGCATCGCCCTCTGCATCACGATCATCGGCATCCCGCTCGGGATCGCGAACTTCAAGATGATCCCGGTGTCGCTGCTGCCGCTCGGCAAGGAGATCGTCCCCACCGACCAGGCCTACGGCTACGCGGGCCACTGAGTGCAGAACCCCCGCTACGCGCTCCTCTCCGGCTCGTACGCCGTCGCCCTCTGCAAGGACGTCGACGGCCTGTACGGGGAGCCCGTGCCGGTGCCGCCCGTGCGCTACGAGCTCCGCGGCTGCGAGCCGCGCGGGGAGCTGGCCAGGGCCGTCACCGAGGCGCTCGTGGAGGGCACGGCGCCGCTCGGCACGCTGGACGTGGAGGTGCCCGACGGCCTGTGGCGCCTCGAAGGCGTCCGCGTCCTCGGCGCGCGCGGGGACGCCGTGACCGTCGAGACGACGGGCGCCCCGCGCCGACGGGCCCACGGCCCGCACCCGGCCCGCTGCGCCAACCTGATACGGATCTCGCCCGAGCCGCCGCCGGAGGTCACCCACACCGAGGTCACCTTCCTCGGCTGCTCTCCGCGCGGGGCGCTGCGGGACGCGCTCGCCGCCGGGGCGGAGGAGTTCGGGACGGTCGACTACCGCGTCCTGGCCTGGGTGGGGGATCTGGACCACGGCGGCGAGGCGGGCCGCATCACCGGCTGGGACGCCTCCGCCGACCACCGCGGTCTGGTCGACCTGACCGTGGCCTTCCCCCGCGCGCGGCTGGTGCCGCCGCAGACCCGCGAGGTCTGGGAGCTGTTCTTCGGCGGCAGGCCCGCCGAGCCCGGCACCTGGCGGCGGTTCACCGGCGCGGCGCGCGGCGAGTGGCTGCGACAGGCCGCCCGCCGGCCGCACGGCGCCCCGGAGATCAGCCCGGGGGGCACGTACGAGCTCGACGGGACGGACGTCGTCGACGAGACGTCCTTCCTGTGCGCCCTCGGGGAGGCCGTGTACGGCCCCGGCCGGGGGCCCGGTGTGGAGGCCGGCGGGTTCGGGGAGCAGGCCGGCGGGTTCGGGGAGGAGTGGGCGGGCGTCACGCTCGTCTGGCACCGGGCCGATGTGGCCCGCGCCTCCCTGGGCGTCCAGCCGTGGCTCGGACGCCGTCCCGCGACCTTCCAGGAGCTGACCGACGGCCTCAGGAAGGCGGGGGTACGGCTCGTCCTCGACTGATCGCCCACGCCACGACGCCCGCGGCGACCACCCCTGACCCGGCGAGGACGGCGCCGAGCGGCAGCGCGAAGGCGAGCGCCGCGCACCCGGCGAGCCCGAGCGCGGCGAGCGGCCGGCGCGCGGGTCCCAGGGTCCAGGCGGAGGCGTTCGCGATGCCGTAGTAGACGAGCACCCCGAAGGACGAGAAGCCGATCGCGCCCCGCAGGTCCGCCGTGGCCGCGACGACGGCGACCACGGCGCCCACCGCGAGCTCGGCCCGGTGCGGTACCTGGAAGCGGGGGTGGACGGCCGCGAGCGCGGTCGGCAGATAGGCGTCCCTGGCCATCGCGAGGGTCGTACGGGACACCCCGAGGATCAGCGAGAGCAGCGAGCCGAGGGCCGCGACGGCCGCGCCCACCGCGACCACGGGCACCAGCCATGCGGCGCCCGCCGCCCGGGCGGTGTCGGTCAGGGGTGCGGGGGAGTCGGCGAGTGCCTCGGGGCCGAGGACGGTGAGCACGCCGACCGCGACGAGCGCGTAGACGGCGAGCGCGATGCCGAGGGCGAGGGGCACGGCCCGGGGGATCGTCCGGGCCGGGTCGCGGACCTCCTCGCCGAGCGTGGCGATGCGCGCGTACCCCGCGAATGCGAAGAAGAGCAAACCCGCGGCCTGGAGGACCCCGCCGGCGGTGAGTTCCGCGCCGAGGGAGAGCGGGGTCGTCCCGCCGGCCCCCAGGCCGACCGCGACGACCGCGGCGAGGACCGCGAGAACGAGCCCCACGATCACCCGTGTGATCAGCGCCGACTTCTGAACTCCCCCGTAGTTGACGGCTGTCAGGGCCACCACGGCGGCCACGGCCACCGCGTGCGCGTGCTCCGGCCACACGTATGCGCCCACGGTCAGCGCCATGGCCGCGCAGGAGGCCGTCTTGCCGACCACGAACGCCCAGCCGGCGAGGTACCCCCAGAAGGATCCGAGGCATTCGCGACCGTACACATAGGTGCCACCCGAACTGGGGTACCGGGCCGCGAGCCGTGCCGAGGCCATGGCATTGCAGTACGCGACGACGGCGGCGATCCCGAGCGCGAGGAGCAGCCCGCCCCCGGACCCGGCGGCCCCCGCGGCGGGCCCGAGGGCGACGAAGATCCCGGCCCCGACCATGGCGCCGAGCCCGATGACGACCGCGTCGAAGACACCGAGGGACCGGCGCAGCTCAGCACTCATGCGCCGCAGCCTAGGGGGTGTCCCGCCGATCGGACCGGGCTCGCGCGAGCTCGGCGCCCCGTCGTCCTAGAGCCCCGTCTCCCTGAGGGTGATGTTGAGGCGTCCGGCAAGCCCGAGTGCGGGATCGGCCGTGCCCGGCCGGACCGTGGGCACCCCGTGGTGGACCCACCGCGAAGCCCCGCCGAAGACGAACAGATCGCCGGAGGCCAGCTCGACGTCCTGGTACGGACGTCCCCGGGTCTCCTCGTTGCCGAAGCGGAACACGCACCGGTCCCCGAGGCTCAGCGACACCACCGGCGCGCTCGAACGCTCCTCGCGGTCCTGGTGCATGCCCATCCGCGCCCCCGGCGCGTAGAAGTTCACGAGCGCGGTGTCGGGAGTGAACCCGCCGTCGTCCCCGTACGCCTCGACCAGCGCCTCCCGGCCCAGCCTCACGAGCCAGTCGGGCACCGGAACCCCGACGGTGTCGAGGTAGCGGTACGGCACCCACTGGCGGCCCAGGCACAGTGACCGCACCGACATGACCCCGCCACCGGGCAGCACGGTCTGCCGGTACGGCACGGGGCCCCGCCCCCACTCCCGGCAGACGTCCACCAACTCCCGCTGCCGCGCGAGCGGGAGCCACGCGGGCACGTGCACCGCGCCGGGCGCGATCGTGGCCCGCTCGCGGGGGAACAGCCCCTCGGTCACACCGGGACTCCCTCGAGGCCGAGGAGCCGCTCCTTGCGGTCGAGCCCCGCGGCGTACCCGCGCAGACCGCCGTCGGCTCCGATCACCCGGTGGCAGGGCCGCACCACGAGCAGCGGATTGCGCCCGATCGCGGTCCCCACGGCCCGTACACCGGCGCCCGGGGAACCGACCCGACGGGCGATCTCCCCGTACGAGACGGTCGTGCCGTACGGGATCTCCTCAAGGGCCCGCCAGACGCGGCGCTGGAACTCGGTCCCGGCGTCGTTGTCGAGGGGCAGGTCGAACCGGTCGCGCCGGCCGGCGAAGTACTCGCCGAGCTGCCCGGCGGCCTCGGCGAAGGCCTCGGGGGCCGGGGTCCAGCCGTCCTCGACCTCGACGGCGCCCTTCTGCCCCGGCAGGGACAGCGAGCGCAGCACGGCACGGCCCCCTTCGGTGAGCTGTCCGACAAGCAGCATCTCGCCCAGGGGGCCGTCGACGTACGCGTACACGGTCATGGCTGGTTCCTCTCCCCGCACGGGTCTTCCACGTCCAGTGTGCGGGGCCCGCCGCGCCTCGGGCTGGCGGTATTCGGACACGAGCCTCACGACCCGCTACGAGGTCAGCGGTAGTTCACGAACTGGATCGCGAAGTCGAAGTCCTTGCCCTTGAGCAGCGCCTGCACGGCCTGCAGGTCGTCCCGGCTCTTCGAGCTGACCCGCAGCTCGTCGCCCTGGACCTGCGCCTTGACGCCCTTGGGGCCCTCGTCGCGGATGGCCTTCGCGACCTTCTTGGCGTTCTCCTGGGAGATGCCCTCGGTCACCGACGCGAAGAGCTTGTACTCCTTGCCGGACAGCTGCGGCTCACCCTCGACGTCCAGCGACTTCAGCGAGATGCCCCGCTTGATCAGCTTGGTCTGGAAGATGTCGAGGATCGCCATGACGCGCTCCTCGCCGTTGGCCTGCATGAGGATCTTCTCGCCCGACCACGAGATCGAGGCGTTGGTTCCCTTGAAGTCGTAGCGCTGCGAGATCTCCTTCACGGCCTGGTTGAGGGCGTTGTCGACCTCCTGCCGCTCGACCTTGGACACGATGTCGAAACTGGAGTCGGCCATGACTCGTGGCTCCTTGCTCGGATGCTTGGGTACAGCCCAAAGCCTAGGGGGTGAGCCACGGCCCGAACCGCTGATCAACCGGGTGGCGAACCACCCCCCGGGATCAGGTATTGTTTACGTCGTTGCCACGGAACACCGCCGAAAAGCGGCTCCACGGCAGCGATCTCATGGCGATGTGCCCGAGTGGCCAATGGGAGCGGACTGTAAATCCGTCGGCTTAGCCTACCCAGGTTCGAATCCTGGCGTCGCCACGCGAATCGGAAGGTCCCCGGTGCTTGCACCGGGGGCCTTCCTTCGTTTCCGGGTGGTGGCGGGCCCGTCAGTTTCCGGCCATGTCCTTCACCGCCACCGAGAGCGGGGTCGAGCCCGAGATCAGTTCCAGGGTCAGGCCGGCCGTCGCCGGGGTGTCCAGGAGTTCGGCGATCGTCGCCGCCACGTCGTCGCGGGGGACCGGGCCGCGGCCCGTGTCGGCCTCCAGGCGGACCAGGCCCGTGCCCGCGTCGTCGGTGAGGCTGCCGGGGCGCAGGATCGTCCAGTCCAGGGCCGTACGGGAGCGGACCTCGTCGTCCGCCGCGCCCTTGGCGCGCAGGTAGGCGTCGAAGACCCCGTCGCCCGTGTGCGTGGCGTCCGCGCCCATCGACGAGATGACGATGTACCGGCGTACGCCCGCGCGTTCGGCCGCGTCGGCGAACAGGACCGCCGCCGCGCGGTCCACCGTGTCCTTGCGGTCCACGCCGCTGCCCGGGCCCGCGCCGGCCGCGAAGACGGCCGCGTCGGCGCCCTGGAGCACGGCGGCGACCATCTCGACCGAAGCCGACTCCAGGTCCAGGACGAGGGGTTCGGCCCCCGCGTCCCGCAGGTCCCCGGCCTGTTCCGGTCTGCGGATGATCCCCGCGACCTCGTGCCCGTGCGCCGAGAGCAGCCTCTCCAGGCGCAGGGCGATCTGTCCGTGTCCTCCAGCGATGACGATGCGCATACTCACGACCGTACGACGGGACCGGCCGGAGGGCTTCCCGGCTCGGGCGGCCGCTCCGGACGGGCCTGGCGGGGCAGGTCGAGCGCCGCTGCCGAGTCGCAGTACTCGCGGACGGCGCTGGTCCGGGCCACGACCCGGCCCCGGTGCACCACGATCCGGCTGTACGCGAGGGACAGCACGCCCGACAGGCGCTCGCCGCGCACCGCGAGCAGCTCCGCAGGGAAGCCGGCCTCGACCCGCACCGCCGGCAGCCCCATCGCCGCCCTCGCCTCCGCGCTCACCGCCGCGTACGCCTCCTCCGCCGGCAGCCCGCCGAGCGAGGCGAGGAGGTACGCCGCCTCCAGCGGATCGCCGCGCCCCACCGGGTTGGACACGTCCCGCATCGCCCCGCTGCCCGCCGCGAGCCGCACCCCGGCCGCCCGCAGCAGCCGTACCGGTGCCGCTCCGCGCAGCTCCGTGCCCGCGCAGCCGCCCTGCGGCAGGCACACCACGGTCACGCCGGCCGCCGCGAGCCCGTCCGCCGCCCGGCGCGCCACGTCGGCGGGGAGCCGGCCGAGGCCCGCGCACGGTCCGATCGTCACGCCGGGCCGCAGCCCGCCGGCCATCGCCGCGAGCCGGGCGAGCCGGGCCGGGTCGTCACCGTCGGTGTGCAGGTCGACGGGGACGCCGTGCTCGGCCGCGACCTCCAGGACCGCCTCCACGTACCCCGCCGGGTCCGGGTCGAGGTCCGGGCAGCCGCCCACCACTCCGGCGCCCATCTTCACCGCGTCCCGCAGCATCGCGAGACCGTCCGCGCCGGCCACCCCGGTGAGCAGCCTCGGCACCGCGACCGCGGTGAGGTCCACGAGGCCGCGCAGCGAGCGCCGGGCCTGGAGGACGGCTTCGAGCGGGCCGAGTCCGTGGACGTCGCCGATCCGGACGTGCGCGCGCTGCGCGGTCGCGCCGTGCCCGAGCTGGAGCAGCGCGGCCTCGGTGGCCCGGCGCTGCACCTCGTCGGGGGCGTACGAGACGGGGCCGGGGGAGTCGGCGGAGAGCGCGGTGTCGGAGTGGGCGTGGGGTTCGGCGGCGGCGGGCAGCAGCAGGTAGCCGGCGAGGTCCACGCGCGCGCCCGCGGCGGTGAGGCTGCCGGCCGTGCCGACCGCCTCGATGCGGCCGCCGACGAGCCGTACGTCCACGGTCCGTCCGTCGGTGAGCCGTGCGTGGGAGAGCAGGAGCGAGGTCGAGTCGGCCGTGGTGGCTGCCCCGTCCTCGGGCGGCTGGGGCTGCTTGCTTTCGGCTGACATCGGGGCTCCTCAAGGCTCCTCAAGATCAAGATCACGAAGCGTGGGGCAGAGCCTAGGGGCGCTCGGACCGAGCTTCGAGGAGGAGCGCAATAGTCGTACCGATGAGGCCACGAGTGGCGTACGGGACGCCTGGTGGGGGGCGTCGCGAGGGCGTCGCGAAACGGATTTGGGTGATGGGCCGGAGACCGTGTAATGTCTTCCTCGCTCGCCCCAATAGCTCAGTCGGTAGAGCGTCTCCATGGTAAGGAGAAGGTCTACGGTTCGATTCCGTATTGGGGCTCTGGTGAGAAGGACCCGTCTTCGGACGGGATCCGGATCATCAAAGCGGTGTAGCTCAGTCGGTAGAGCAAGCGGCTCATAATCGCTGTGTCACCGGTTCAAGTCCGGTCACCGCTACACACGGTAGCCGATTGTGGGGTCGGTCCTTCGATCGGCTACTCTTTTATGCGTTCATCCGTCCCATCCGTCCAAGGAGCACTCACGTGGCTGCCACCGACGTCCGCCCGAAGATCACGCTGGCCTGCGTGGAGTGCAAGGAGCGGAACTACATCACCAAGAAGAACCGGCGTAACAACCCGGACCGTCTTGAGATGAAGAAGCACTGCCCCCGCTGCAACTCGCACACTGCACACCGCGAGACGCGCTAACCAGGCTCGTACACGAGGCCGTCCCCACTCGGGGGCGGCCTCGTGTCGTTTGTCGGCAACAAATCCAGGAGGTATCGAGTCCATGGCGCTCGACCAGTCCTTCGTGGGCCGGACCTATCCGCCCACCCCGGCCTACGAGGTCGGCCGCGAGAAGATCCGCGAGTTCGCCGAGGCGATCGGGGACGTGAATCCCGCCTATGTCGACCAGGAAGCGGCCAAGGAGTTCGGGCACCCCGATGTGATCGCTCCGCCGACCTTCGTGTTCGCCATCACGTTCAAGGCGGCCGGCGCGGTCATCGAGGACCCCCAGCTGGGGCTCGACTACAGCCGGGTCGTCCACGGCGACCAGAAGTTCGCCTACACGCGGCCGGTGCGTGCCGGGGACCGGCTCTCGGTCACCTCCACCATCGAGGCGATCAAGTCCCTCGCGGGCAACGACATCCTGGACATCCGCGGCGAGGTCCACGACGAGTCCGGCGAGCACGTCGTGACCGCCTGGACGAAGCTCGTCTCCCGCGCACCCGAGGGGGCCTGACCATGACCGCGAAGATCGCCTACGACGAGGTCGAGGTCGGCACCGAGCTGCCCGCGCAGACCTTTCCCGTGACCCGCGCCACACTCGTCCGGTACGCCGGCGCCTCCGGGGACTTCAACCCGATCCACTGGAACGAGAAGTTCGCGGTGGAGGTCGGCCTCCCCGACGTCATCGCCCACGGCATGTTCACCATGGCCGAGGCGATCCGCGTCGTCACCGACTGGGCCGGCGACCCCGCCGCCGTCGTCGAGTACGGCGTCCGCTTCACCAAGCCCGTCGTCGTCCCCGATGACGGGACCGGTGCGCTGATCGAGGTCAGCGCCAAGGTCGCCGCGAAGCTGGACGACCAGCAGGTGCGGGTCGACCTGACCGCGATGTGCGCGGGCCAGAAGGTCCTGGGCATGTCCCGGGCCGTGGTCCGGCTCGCGTAGGGACCGGTCCGGCTCGCGTAGGGACCGGTCCGGCTCGCGCAGGGACCAGAGGGCGGCTGCGGGAAGCGGCCGCCCCGGCTCGCTCTTGACCAAGTTAGTGATTGAGTACTAACTTGGTTTCATGGCCAGGATGAGTGCGGAGGAGCGGCGCGAGAGCGTCATTCGCGCGGCGATGAGCGAGTTCAGCCGCGGCGGGTACTACGGCACGTCCACCGAGGCGATCGCCAAGCGCGTCGGCGTCTCGCAGCCGTACCTCTTCCGGCTCTTCCCCGGCAAGAAGGCCATCTTCCTGGCCGCCTCCGAGCGCTGCATCGGCGACACCGTCCGGGTCTTCGAGGAGGCCTCGGAGGGGCTGTCGGGCGAGGAGGCCCTGCGTGCCATGGCCAACGCGTACACCAGGATCATCACCGAGGATCCCGACCGGCTCCTGATGCAGATGCAGGTGTACGTGACCGTCGCCGCCGCCGAGGCGGCCGGCGATCACGAGTTCGGCGAGGCCGTGCGGGCCGGCTGGACGGGTCTCTGGGAGACCGTCCACCTCGCGCTCGGCGCGGACGCCGACGAGACGACGACCTTCCTGGCGTACGGGATGCTCATCAACACCCTCGTCGCCATGGGCTTTCCCCCCGAGCACCGGGTCTGGGAGGGGCTCTACCCTTCGGCCCGCCGTCTCGGCCGTCTGGAGAAGTAGGGGCGCCATCGCCGCGCCTGACGGCATTTTCATGATCGTGAAAGTTAGTCAGCAATAACTAACCTGAGATCCGAGGGGCAGTCATGAACCAGCCAGCAGCCCGCCGCGGTTCCGCCGCCTGGGCACTCGTCATCACCAGCGCCGCAGGCTTCATGGCGGCCCTTGACAACCTCGTCGTCACCACCGCCCTCCCCTCGATCCGCGAGGACCTCGGCGGCGCACTCCACGACCTCGAATGGACGGTGAGCGCGTACACCCTCACGTTCGCCGTCCTGCTCATGTTCGGCGCCGCCCTCGGCGACCGCTTCGGCCGCCGCCGCCTCCTCCTCGTCGGACTCGCCGTCTTCACCGGCGCCTCCGCCGCGGCCGCCCTCGCCCCCGGCATCGACGCGCTGATCGCCGCCCGCGCCGTCCAGGGCGTCGGTGCCGCGATCATGATGCCGCTCACGCTCACCCTGCTCACCGCGGCCGTCCCGGCCGCCAAGCGCGGCACGGCCTTCGGCGTCTGGGGCGCCGTACAAGGACTCGCCGTCGCCTCGGGCCCCCTCATCGGCGGCGTCCTCACCGAGCACCTCTCCTGGCAGTGGATCTTCTGGCTGAACGTCCCGCTCGGCCTCGCCCTGCTGCCGCTCGCCCGGCTGCGCCTCGCCGAGTCGCACGGCACCGGCGCCCCGCTCGACATCACCGGTACCCTCCTCGCCAGCGGCGGCCTCTTCGGCATCGTGTACGCGCTGATCCGAGGCCCGATCGACGGCTGGACCTCCCTGACCGTCCTCACCGGACTGATCGCCGGCACCGCGCTCCTCGGCGGATTCATCCGCCACGGCATACGCGCCAAGGCCCCGATGCTGCCCATGCGGCTCTTCCGCAACCGGGCCTTCGCCGGGATCAACGCGGCCAGCCTGCTGATGTTCCTCGGCATGTTCGGCTCGATCTTCCTGCTCAGCCAGTACATGCAGGGCGTCCTCGGCTACTCGCCCACCGAGGCCGGGCTGCGGATGCTCCCCTGGACCGGCATGCCGATGATCGTCGCGCCGCTCGCCGGCGCCGTCTCCGACCGCGTCGGCGGCCGCCCGGTCGTCGCCGCGGGCCTCGCCCTCCAGGCGGTCGGCCTCGCCTGGTTCGCGCTCGTCCTGACCCCCGACGCCTCGTACGCCGCCCAGCTCCCCGCCCTCGTCGTGAGCGGCATCGGCATGGCGCTGTACTTCGCACCGGCGGCCAACCTCGTGATGTCCAGCGTCCGCCCGTCCGAGCAGGGCATCGCCTCCGGCGCCAACAACGCGCTGCGCGAGGTCGGCGGCGCGCTCGGCGTCGCCGTGATGGCCTCGATCTTCGCCGCCCAGGGCGGCTACGAATCCGGCCAGAGCTTCGTCGACGGCCTGCTGCCCGCGCTGTGGGTCGGCGCGGGGGCGGTGGCCCTCGGCGCGGTGGCGGTGCTGTTCGCGCCCTCGCGGCGCCAGGAGGCCCGGCGGAAGGCGGAGGCGGCGGCCGAGGCGGCGGCCGGGGAGAAGGACCCGGTCGCCGTGTGAGCGGGCCCCGCGCCGTCCCGGCCCGGAGACGAAACGTCTCCCGGCCGGGACGGCCCCGTACTCTTGAGCCCGTGCAGCCTCTTCTCGACGCCCCCCTCGCGCCCCTGACCACCTTCCGGCTCGGCGGTCCCGCGGCCCGGCTCGTCACCGCCACCACGGACGACGAGGTGGTCGCGGCCGTACGCGAGGCCGACGCCACGGGGACGCCGCTGCTGATCATCGGCGGCGGGTCCAACCTCGTCATCGGCGACAAGGGCTTCGACGGCACCGCCCTGCGGATCGCGACCGAGGGCTTCGCCCTCGACGGGACCACGCTGGAACTCGCCGCCGGCGAGGTCTGGACCGACGCCGTCGCCCGCACCGTCGAGGCCGGGCTCGCCGGGATCGAGTGCCTGGCCGGCATCCCCGGCTCGGCCGGCGCCACCCCGATCCAGAACGTCGGCGCGTACGGGCAGGACGTCTCCGCCACCGTGACCGAGGTCGTCGCCTACGACCGGCGCGCCGAGGAGACCGTCACCCTCACCAACGCCGAGTGCGCCTTCTCGTACCGCCACAGCCTCTTCAAGGAGCACCCCGAGCGGTACGTGGTGCTCCGGGTCCGCTTCGAGCTGGAGGACGCGGACGGCCTGTCCGCGCCGGTCAAGTACGCCGAGACCGCCCGCGCCCTCGGCGTCGGGGCGGGCGACCGGGTGCCGCTCGCGCGGGCCCGCGAGACCGTCCTGCGGCTGCGCGCCGGCAAGGGCATGGTCCTGGACCCCGCGGACCACGACACCTGGTCCGCCGGCTCCTTCTTCACCAACCCGATCCTCACGGCGGGGGAGTACGAGACCTTCCTCACGCGCGTGACCGCGCGCCTCGGCGCCGACGTCACCCCGCCGGCCTTTCCCGCGGGCGAGGACGGCGCCGTGAAGACCTCCGCCGCCTGGCTGATCGACAAGGCCGGGTTCACCAAGGGGTACGGCTCCGGGCCCGCGCGGATCTCCACCAAGCACACGCTCGCGCTGACCAACCGGGGCGAGGCGACCACCGAGGACCTGCTCGCGCTGGCCCGTGAGGTCGTGGCCGGAGTCCACGAGGCGTTCGGGATCACCCTGGTCAACGAGCCCGTGACGGTCGGCGTCAGCCTCTAAAGCGTTTGTGCGGGACCCGCGCGGGGCCGCAGTCTTTCCGGATGCGCCTCAAGGCCCGGGAGTACCGGATCCGCGCGGGCGAGCGCGAGCACCGGGTCGTCCGGCCGTGGCCCCCGCTCCGGCACACCACGCTCAACTCGCCCCTCCACGACCGCTGGGGCTATCTCGTCGGCGACCACGACGGCCTCGCCCGGCTCGCCGCGCTCTTCTCCTTCGCCGCGTTCTCCCGGCACACGCTCGTCCACGTCCCGCTGCGCGACAGCCTGCCGCGCGCCTACGCGCCGGGCACCCCCGTCGACCTCGTCCTGGCCCACCGGGACACCGGCGGCCTGCGCCCCTCCGCCTGGCCCGCGCTGCGCGGCCGGCTCCGCGACGGGCGGCCGCTGACCCTCCGTACCGACGAGCGGCGCACCGCCGACCGCGCCGCCGCCTGGGAAGCGGCCCCCGAGCGGATCGCCGGACGGCTCCGGCCCGCCGTGCACGCCCGCACGCTCTTCCTCCTCGGCGACCGGGACGTGTTCTGCGCCGCCGCAGGGGAACTCGCCCTGGCGGCCGGACACGGGCCGCTGCACGAGCGGGCTCCGAAGGGCCACGACGTCCTGCTCGCCTCACTGACCCCGTTCCTGGAGCAGCCCGTGTCCGGGTGGGACCGCACCGAGGTGGACATCGGGTTCCAGGCCCGGCCCCCGCTGCACCGCTTCACCCCACCGGGACGGCCAGCCAGTCGTCGATCCCGGCCAGCAGCTTCTCCCTGATGTCCTCCGGCGCCGCCGAGCCCCGGACCGACTGCCGGGCCAGTTCCGCCAGTTCCGGGTCCGTGAAGCCGTGGTGCCTGCGGGCGATCTCGTACTGCGCCGCCAGGCGGGAGCCGAAGAGAAGCGGGTCGTCCGCGCCGAGGGCCATCGGCACCCCCGCGTCGAAGAGCGTCCGCAGCGGGACGTCCTCGTGCTTCTCGTACACCCCGAGGGCCACATTGGACGCCGGGCAGACCTCGCAGGTCACCCCGCGCTCCGCGAGCTTGCGCAGCAGTCGCGGGTCCTCGGCGGACCGGACCCCGTGGCCGACCCGCGAGGCCCGCAGATCGTCCAGGCAGTCCCGTACCGACGCCGGACCCGTCAGCTCGCCGCCGTGCGGGGCCGCGAGCAGGCCGCCGTCGCGCGCGATGGCGAAGGCCCGGTCGAAGTCCCGCGCCAGCCCGCGCCGCTCGTCGTTGGAGAGCCCGAAGCCGACCACGCCGCGGTCCGCGAACCGCACCGCGAGCCGGGCGAGCGTCCGCGCCTCCAGGGGGTGCTTCATCCGGTTCGCCGCGACGAGCACCCGCATCCCGAGCCCGGTCTCCCGCGAGGCCGCGTCGACCGCGTCGAGGATGATCTCCAGGGCGGGGATGAGTCCGCCGAGGTGCGGGGCGTACGAGGTGGGGTCGACCTGGATCTCCAGCCAGCCCGAGCCGTCCCGGACGTCCTCCTGGGCCGCCTCGCGGACGAGCCGCTGGATGTCCTCGGGGGCGCGCAGGCAGGAGCGGGCGATGTCGTACAGCCGCTGGAAGCGGAACCAGCCGCGCTCGTCGGTGGCCCGCAGCTTCGGAGGCGTGCCACTGCTCAGCGCCTCGGGAAGGTGCACGCCGTACTTGTCGGCCAGCTCGATCAGGGTGGTGGGCCGCATCGAACCGGTGAAGTGCAGGTGCAGATGGGCCTTGGGCAGCTGGGTGAGATCGCGGTAAACGTGCTCCATCGGCTGATCCTGCCGCACCCGAATGGACGAAGGCACCCCGTTTCCCCGATCGGGACCTTGCTAGAACGCAAAAACGGGCCCCCGGCTCCGAGGAACCGGGGGCCCGCGAGGAGTGCGATCAGTCCGTCGCCTCGGCGAGGAGCTTCTGGAGGCGGGACACGCCCTCCACCAGGTCCTCGTCACCCAGCGCGTACGACAGGCGCAGGTAGCCAGGCGTGCCGAAGGCCTCGCCGGGGACGACCGCGACCTCGGCCTCGTCCAGGATCAGGGCGGCCAGCTCGACGGAGGTCTGCGGGCGCTTGCCGCGGATCTCCTTGCCGAGCAGGGCCTTCACCGAGGGGTACGCGTAGAACGCGCCCTCCGGCGTCGGGCAGAACACGCCCTCGATCTCGTTGAGCATCCGCACGATCGTCTGGCGGCGGCGGTCGAAGGCGGTCCGCATCTCCGCGACGGCGTCCAGGTTGCCCGAGACGGCGGCGAGGGCGGCGACCTGCGCCACGTTGCTCACGTTGGACGTGGCGTGCGACTGGAGGTTCGTCGCGGCCTTCACGACGTCCTTCGGGCCCACGATCCACCCGACGCGCCAGCCCGTCATCGCGTACGTCTTCGCCACACCGTTGACCACGATGCACTTGTCGCGCAGCTCGGGGACGATCGCCGGCAGCGAGGTGAACTTCGCGTCGCCGTAGACGAGGTGCTCGTAGATCTCGTCGGTGAGGACCCACAGGCCGTGCTCGACGGCCCAGCGGCCGATCGCCTCGGCGTCGGCCTCGCTGTACACCGCGCCGGTCGGGTTGGACGGCGAGACGAAGAGGACGACCTTGGTCCGCTCCGTGCGGGCCGCCTCCAGCTGCTCCACCGAGACCCGGTAACCGGTGGTCTCGTCGGCCACGACGTCCACCGGGACACCGCCCGCGAGGCGGATCGACTCCGGGTACGTCGTCCAGTACGGCGCCGGGACGATGACCTCGTCGCCCGGGTCGAGGATCGCGGCGAACGCCTCGTAGATCGCCTGCTTGCCGCCGTTGGTCACCAGGACCTGGGAGGCGTCGACCTCGTAACCGGAGTCGCGCAGCGTCTTGGCGGCGATGGCGGCCTTCAGCTCCGGCAGGCCGCCGGCCGGCGTGTAGCGGTGGTACTTCGGGTTCTTGCAGGCCTCGACGGCCGCGTCGACGATGTAGTCCGGGGTCGGGAAGTCGGGCTCACCCGCGCCGAAACCGATCACCGGGCGCCCGGCGGCCTTGAGGGCCTTGGCCTTGGCGTCGACGGCGAGGGTGGCGGACTCGGAGATCGCACCGATCCGGGCGGAGACCCGACGCTCGGTGGGAGGGGTAGCAGCGCTCATGCGGCCCATCGTCCCAGACCCCATCAAGGCCCGGCACACAGGTTTCACGGACCGGACAGGAACGGTCATTACCGGTCGTACGCGCGTCCGGCGGCAGGTCGGTCGTGGTTTCTGTTCGACGCGGGGGCCCCTGACCACGTATGCTCACTCCTCGTTGGCCCGCAGCGACCACATCTCACGATGCGGTACGTTGAGGGACACCAACAAAGGGTCGTAGCTCAATTGGTAGAGCACCGGTCTCCAAAACCGGCGGTTGGGGGTTCAAGTCCCTCCGGCCCTGCTACACACACCGCCAGGTGTTGTGCGCATGTACGTACTTCATTGCACCGCCGTGCGGCTCCACCCGGGCGCGGCACGGCCGACCCGGAATCAGGTGAGAGATCGTGACGGACGCCGTAGGCTCCATCGACATGCCTGATGCCGATGACGAGGCCTCCGAGTCGAAGAAGAAGTCCCGCAAGGGCGGCAAGCGCGGAAAGAAGGGCCCCCTGGGCCGTCTCGCGCTCTTCTACCGACAGATCGTCGCCGAGCTCCGCAAGGTCGTCTGGCCCACGCGCAGCCAGCTTTCGACGTACACCACCGTGGTGATTGTCTTCGTCGTCATCATGATCGGCCTTGTCACCGTGATTGACTATGGCTTCCAGGAAGCAGTCAAGTACGTCTTCGGCTGACTTTTTGTTCCACCCCATCTGTATCGCAGGAAGAAGCAGCCACCGTGTCTGACGCGAACCTGAACGACGCCTTCGAGTCCGAGTCCGTCGAGGACGAGCTGGACATCGTCGAGGCCGCCGACGAGGACCAGGCAGACGCTGCTGACGACGTTGCCGGCGAGGCCGCCGAGGAAGCCGCTCTCGAGGTCGAGGACGAGGACCAGGACGAGGCGGAGTCCGACGAGGACGCCGAGGTCGAGGCCGAGGCTGACGAGGACGCCGAGGTCGAGGCTGACGAGGACGACGAGTCCGTCGCCGACGAGGTCGAGGACGCCGAGGAGGAGGCCGAGCCGGCCGCCCCGGTCGACCCGGTCGCCGCGCTCCGCGAGGAGCTGCGCACCCTGCCCGGCGAGTGGTACGTCATCCACACCTACGCGGGCTACGAGAAGCGCGTGAAGGCCAACCTCGAGCAGCGTGCCGTCTCGCTCAACGTCGAGGACTTCATCTACCAGGCCGAGGTCCCCGAGGAAGAGATCGTCCAGATCAAGGGCGGCGAGCGGAAGAACGTCAAGCAGAACAAGCTTCCCGGCTACGTTCTCGTCCGCATGGACCTGACGAACGAGTCCTGGGGCGTCGTCCGCAACACCCCCGGCGTCACCGGCTTCGTGGGCAACGCCTACGACCCGTACCCGCTGACCCTGGACGAGATCGTCAAGATGCTCGCCCCCGAGGCCGAGGAGAAGGCCGCCCGCGAGGCCGCGGAGGCCGAGGGCAAGCCGGCTCCGGCCCGCAAGCTGGAGGTCCAGGTGCTGGACTTCGAGGTCGGCGACTCGGTCACCGTCACCGACGGCCCCTTCGCCACCCTCCAGGCGACCATCAACGAGATCAACCCCGACTCGAAGAAGGTCAAGGGCCTCGTCGAGATCTTCGGTCGCGAGACCCCGGTCGAGCTCAGCTTCGACCAGATCCAGAAGAACTGATCTCACAAGTTTCCGACCAGGTCAGAGTGGCTCTTACAGCCGCTCTGACCTGCTCGGTTTTTGGCCGCGCGTCTATACCCGTTATCGTTGTGCGGTATGCCTCCATCCGGATGACCGGATGGCGGGCTGAACACTCTCACTAGGACCCGGAGAGAGCAATGCCTCCCAAGAAGAAGAAGGTCACGGGGCTTATCAAGCTCCAGATCAACGCTGGTGCGGCCAACCCGGCCCCGCCGGTCGGTCCCGCGCTGGGCCAGCACGGCGTCAACATCATGGAGTTCTGCAAGGCCTACAACGCCGCGACCGAGTCGCAGCGTGGCATGGTCGTGCCGGTGGAGATCACGGTCTACGAAGACCGCTCCTTCACCTTCATCACCAAGACTCCGCCGGCCGCCAAGCTGATCCTCAAGGCCGCTGGTGTGGACAAGGGCTCCGGCGAGCCGCACAAGACCAAGGTCGCCAAGCTCACGGCTGCCCAGGTCCGCGAGATCGCCACGGTCAAGCTCCCCGACCTGAACGCCAACGACCTGGACGCCGCGTCCAAGATCATCGCTGGCACCGCCCGTTCCATGGGCATCACGGTCGAGGGCTGATCAGCCCCCTCGTGACCTAGTGGTAGGGCCAGCGCCGGCCCGCACCACGACTCCACACCTGAACCAACAGGAGAAGCAGTGAAGCGCAGCAAGACCCTCCGCGCAGCGGACGCCAAGATCGACAGCGAGAAGCTCTACGCTCCTCTCGAGGCCGTCCGTCTCGCCAAGGACACCTCCAGCACGAAGTTCGACGGCACCGTCGAGGTCGCCTTCCGCCTGGGCGTCGACCCGCGCAAGGCCGACCAGATGGTCCGTGGCACCGTGAACCTTCCGCACGGCACCGGCAAGACCGCCCGGGTCCTGGTCTTCGCGACCGGTGACCGTGCCGAGGCCGCGATCGCCGCGGGCGCCGACATCGTCGGCTCCGACGAGCTCATCGACGAGATCTCCAAGGGCAACCGCCTGAACGAGTTCGACGCCGTTGTGGCCACCCCGGACCTCATGGGCAAGGTCGGCCGCCTCGGCCGCGTCCTGGGCCCGCGTGGTCTCATGCCGAACCCCAAGGTCGGCACCGTCACCCCCGATGTCGCCAAGGCTGTCAACGACATCAAGGGCGGCAAGATCGAGTTCCGCGTCGACAAGCACTCGAACCTCCACTTCATCATCGGCAAGGTCTCCTTCGATGACACGAAGCTGGTCGAGAACTACGCCGCGGCCCTGGACGAGATCCTTCGTCTGAAGCCGTCCGCCGCGAAGGGTCGCTACATCAAGAAGGCGACCATCACGACGACGATGGGCCCCGGCATCCCGCTGGACTCGAACCGCACCCGCAACCTCCTCGTCGAGGAGGACCCGGCCGCGGTCTGAGCCCTTCCGGCTCACTGAGTGGTCAGTCGGCCCCGCACCTCTCCGGAGGTGCGGGGCCGGCTTTTGTTACGGTTCGAGGGACCGTACGAAGCTGTCCAAGGGGTGGGGGAACAGATGAACGTATCCGCATGGAAGCGCGCGGGCGTCGCCGTGACGGCCGTGGCCGTCGTCACCGGAGTCGCGGGGTGTCAGGACGGGGACGGGAAGGCCGCGGGCGCCGACACGGCGCAGACGCAGAGCCTCGGCGACATCACGAAGGTCATCCGGACCGCGTACGAGAAGACCTCGGCCGCCAAGTCCGCGAAGATCCGGATGACGATGGAGCTGCCGGCCGGTCTCGAGGGTGGCGGCACCATGGAGATGACCGGCGTCCAGGGCTGGGACCCGACCGTCATGGACATCACCGTCAAGGGCTCGATGCTGGGCGCGGCCAACGCCGGCGGCCCCGACAAGATGCGCATGATCATGCTCGGCAACGTCATGTACATGGACATGGGTGCCGAGCAGGCCGCCCAGATGGACGGCAAGCGCTGGATGAAGCTGGACATGCAGGCCGCCGCGGCCGCCTCCGGCGACAAGGCCCTGTCGAAGTCGATGACCGGCGGCCTGGAGAACATGAACCAGGACCCGGCCAAGCAGCTCGCCCTGCTCATCGACTCGCCCGACCTCAAGCACCTCGGTGCCGAGAAGGTCGACGGCGCCGAGACCCAGCACTACAAGGGCACGCTGACCCTGGAGCAGATGGTCGCCACCAACAAGTCCCTGGACGTGCTGTCCGAGAAGGACCGCGCGGACCTGGTCGAGAGCGTCAAGAAGGCCGGCATCACGGCGTACGACACCGAGGTCTGGGTCCGTGAGGACGGCTACCCGGCCCGGATGGACATCGGCATGAAGTCGGCGCAGGGCACCGTGAAGATGGGGATGCACTTCTCCGACTACGGCTCCGAGGCCGCCGTCCAGGCCCCGCCGGCCAAGGACACCGTCGACCTCTTCGAGATGCTGAAGGGCATCGGCGCAGGGGGCGGTCAGGCCTGACCCACGGCAGGCGTCCGGGGGCGGTCAGGCCGGATTTGCCCCCGGGCGTGTCGGTCACGTACTCTTCCGAGGAAGCCAAAGACCGCTGGTCGTCACTGCGCCGTCAAGGTGCGGTGGCCGAAGGATTCGCTGTGATGCGAACGACCCGCGCAGGTGATTGTGGATGAGTTCCCGAATCCTCGTGATGCGGTTGAGCTGAGCCCCGAGCGCCTGCGCCCGGGGCGTTTTCGTTGTGGCAGTGCCTTCTGAGCGGTCCTCATCACCCGGAAGGAGGCCGACGCTCTATGGCAAGGCCCGACAAGGCTGCCGCGGTAGCCGAGCTTGAGGACAAGTTCCGCAGCTCGAACGCCGTCGTGCTGACCTCGTACACGGGGCTCACCGTGGCGCAGCTGAAGACGCTGCGTCGTTCGCTCGGTGAGAACGCCCAGTACGCCGTGGTGAAGAACACGCTGACCAAGATTGCGGCCAACCAGGCCGGCATCTCCGCGCTGGACGACCAGCTTGCTGGTTCGACCGCGGCCGCCTTCGTCACCGGTGACCCGGTGGAGTCGGCGAAGGCTCTGCGTGACTTCGCCAAGGAGAACCCGAACCTCGTCATCAAGGGCGGTGTCCTTGACGGCAAGGCGCTGTCCGCCGACGAGTTCAAGAAGCTCGCGGACCTCGAGTCCCGCGAGGTTCTGCTCAGCAAGCTGGCCGGCGCGTTCAAGGGCAAGCAGTCCCAGACTGCCTCGCTCCTGCAGGCGCTGCCGTCGAAGTTCGTCCGCACCGCGGAGGCGCTTCGCGTCAAGCTCGCCGAGCAGGGCGGTGCCGAGTAATTCGGCTCGCGTCATGATCTGCGCCGCCTAGGCACAGGTCGTAGCGGGCCGTAACGCCCGCCTCTCTATACATCCGGCACCTGCCGAATTAGTGGAAGGATCGCCCATCATGGCGAAGCTCTCTCAGGACGACCTCCTCGCCCAGTTCGAGGAGATGACCCTTATCGAGCTCTCCGAGTTCGTGAAGGCCTTCGAGGAGAAGTTCGACGTCACCGCCGCCGCGGCCGTCGCCGTTGCCGGCCCGGGCGCCCCGGTCGCCGGTGCCGAGGCCGTCGAGGAGCAGGACGAGTTCGACGTCATCCTCGAGGGTGCCGGCGACAAGAAGATCCAGGTCATCAAGGTCGTGCGCGAGCTCACCTCCCTGGGCCTCAAGGAGGCCAAGGACCTCGTCGACGGCACCCCGAAGCCGGTCCTCGAGAAGGTCGCGAAGGAGGCCGCCGAGAAGGCTGCCGAGTCCCTCAAGGCCGCCGGCGCCTCCGTCACGGTCAAGTAAGACCGTTTCGAGTCGCTGAAGCTGACTCCTGCCCCCGTGTAACGCGGGGGCATCGAAAGGCGATCACCCTTCTGGGTGGTCGCCTTTCGGCGTTCCCCGGGAAGGGCGTGGCGGGGGGCCCGAGGGCCGTCGGCGGCGGAGTATGGTGATCTTCGCCGTGCGCCCCGCAGACCGGGGGGCCTTGACGAACCGCACGCAGCGCGCAATTCTCAGGACGCGTCGTCACAACGATCCGTTTCCGAGGCATGGATCGACGACTGAACGGGCAGTATCGAGGTGCGCCGCACGGCGCGAGGTACCGCGGAGTTGAGAGCAACGAGGGTCGCGAATTATTCGCCCTGGACATCAGTGAGCCGAGTGGCTACACTGACCCTTTGCGCTGCCTGTTAGCTGCCCCCTGCCCGTCACCAGGGGCATACCTTCGCATCCGCTTCGTGGACCGACCCCGTCTGAGCTGGCCTTTTGGTCGTATCAGGAAAAGTCTGCCGTGAAGCGATGCAGGGGACCGGTACGCGCGTAGTGAGTCCGAGCCCTCGGAAGGACCCCCTCTTGGCCGCCTCGCGCAACGCCTCGACCAATACGAACAACGGCGCAAGCACCGCCCCGCTGCGCATCTCCTTTGCAAAGATCAAGGAGCCCCTCGAGGTTCCGAACCTCCTCGCGCTGCAGACCGAGAGCTTTGACTGGCTGCTCGGCAACGCCGCCTGGAAGGCTCGCGTCGAGGCTGCCCTTGAGTCGGGACAGGACGTCCCCAGGAAGTCCGGTCTGGAAGAGATCTTCGAGGAGATCTCGCCGATCGAGGACTTCTCCGGGTCGATGTCGCTGACCTTCCGCGACCACCGCTTCGAGCCGCCGAAGAACTCGATCGACGAGTGCAAGGACCGTGACTTCACGTACGGCGCCCCGCTCTTCGTCACCGCCGAGTTCACCAACAACGAGACCGGCGAGATCAAGTCCCAGACGGTCTTCATGGGCGACTTCCCGCTCATGACGAACAAGGGCACCTTCGTCATCAACGGCACCGAGCGTGTCGTGGTGTCGCAGCTGGTCCGTTCGCCGGGTGTCTACTTCGACTCCTCCATCGACAAGACGTCCGACAAGGACATCTTCTCCGCCAAGATCATCCCGTCCCGGGGTGCCTGGCTGGAGATGGAGATCGACAAGCGCGACCTGGTCGGTGTCCGCATCGACCGCAAGCGCAAGCAGTCCGTCACCGTCCTCCTCAAGGCTCTCGGCTGGACCACCGAGCAGATCCTCCAGGAGTTCGGCGAGTACGAGTCCATGCGCGCCACCCTGGAGAAGGACCACACCCAGGGCCAGGACGACGCGCTGCTCGACATCTACCGCAAGCTGCGTCCGGGCGAGCCGCCGACCCGTGAGGCCGCTCAGACGCTGCTCGAGAACCTCTACTTCAACCCGAAGCGCTACGACCTCGCCAAGGTCGGCCGCTACAAGGTGAACAAGAAGCTCGGCGCCGACGAGCCGCTGGACGCCGGCGTGCTCACCACCGATGACGTCATCGCCACGATCAAGTACCTGGTCAAGCTCCACGCGGGCGAGACCGAGACGATCGGCGAGAACGGCAACGAGATCGTCGTCGAGACCGACGACATCGACCACTTCGGCAACCGTCGTCTGCGCAACGTCGGCGAGCTCATCCAGAACCAGGTCCGCACGGGTCTGGCTCGTATGGAGCGCGTCGTGCGCGAGCGCATGACCACCCAGGACGTCGAGGCGATCACGCCGCAGACCCTGATCAACATCCGGCCGGTCGTCGCCTCCATCAAGGAGTTCTTCGGCACCAGCCAGCTGTCGCAGTTCATGGACCAGAACAACCCGCTGTCGGGTCTGACGCACAAGCGTCGTCTCTCGGCGCTGGGCCCTGGTGGTCTGTCCCGTGAGCGGGCCGGCTTCGAGGTCCGAGACGTGCACCCGTCCCACTACGGACGCATGTGCCCGATCGAGACCCCCGAAGGCCCGAACATCGGTCTGATCGGTTCGCTCGCCTCGTACGGCCGCGTCAACGCGTTCGGCTTCATCGAGACGCCGTACCGCAAGGTCGTCGACGGCCAGGTCACCGACGAGGTCGACTACGTCACCGCCGACGAGGAGGACCGCTTCGTCATCGCGCAGGCCAACGCCGCGCTCAACGACGACCTGCAGTTCACCGAGCCGCGCGTCCTGGTGCGTAAGCGTGGCGGCGAGGTCGACTACGTCGAGCCGTCGGACGTGGACTACATGGACGTCTCGCCGCGCCAGATGGTGTCGGTCGCGACCGCCATGATCCCGTTCCTCGAGCACGACGACGCCAACCGTGCCCTCATGGGCGCGAACATGATGCGTCAGGCGGTGCCGCTGATCAAGTCTGAGGCCCCGCTCGTCGGCACCGGCATGGAGTACCGCTGTGCCACCGACGCCGGCGACGTGCTCAAGGCCGAGAAGGACGGTGTCGTCCAGGAGCTCTCCGCGGACTACGTCACCGTCGCCAACGACGACGGCACGTACATCACGTACCGCCTGCACAAGTTCTCGCGCTCGAACCAGGGCACCTCGGTCAACCAGAAGGTCGTCGTCGACGAGGGCGACCGTGTGATCGAGGGCCAGGTCCTCGCCGACGGTCCCGCCACCGAAGACGGCGAGATGGCGCTCGGCAAGAACCTGCTCGTGGCGTTCATGCCGTGGGAGGGTCACAACTACGAGGACGCGATCATCCTGTCGCAGCGCCTCGTGCAGGACGACGTCCTCTCCTCGATCCACATCGAGGAGCACGAGGTCGACGCCCGTGACACCAAGCTCGGCCCGGAGGAGATCACCCGGGACATCCCGAACGTCTCCGAGGAGGTCCTCGCCGACCTCGACGAGCGCGGCATCATCCGTATCGGTGCCGAGGTCGTCGCCGGCGACATCCTGGTCGGCAAGGTCACGCCCAAGGGCGAGACCGAGCTGACCCCGGAGGAGCGCCTGCTCCGCGCGATCTTCGGTGAGAAGGCCCGTGAGGTCCGTGACACCTCGCTGAAGGTGCCGCACGGCGAGATCGGCAAGATCATCGGCGTCCGCGTCTTCGACCGCGAGGAGGGCGACGAGCTTCCCCCGGGCGTGAACCAGCTGGTCCGCGTCTACGTCGCCCAGAAGCGCAAGATCACCGATGGTGACAAGCTCGCCGGCCGTCACGGCAACAAGGGCGTCATCTCGAAGATCCTGCCGATCGAGGACATGCCGTTCCTGGAGGACGGCACCCCGGTCGACATCATCCTCAACCCGCTGGGTGTCCCGTCCCGAATGAACCCGGGACAGGTCCTGGAGATCCACCTCGGCTGGCTCGCCAGCCGCGGCTGGGACGTCTCCGGTCTCGCGGACGAGTGGGCGCAGCGCCTCCAGGTGATCGGCGCCGACAAGGTCGCCCCCGGCACCAACGTCGCGACCCCGGTCTTCGACGGTGCGCGTGAGGACGAGCTCGCGGGCCTGCTGAACCACACCATCCCGAACCGCGACGGCGAGCGCATGGTGCTCCCGACCGGTAAGGCGAGGCTGTTCGACGGCCGCTCCGGCGAGCCGTTCCCGGACCCGATCTCGGTCGGGTACATGTACATCCTCAAGCTCCACCACCTGGTCGACGACAAGCTCCACGCCCGGTCGACCGGCCCGTACTCGATGATCACCCAGCAGCCGCTGGGTGGTAAGGCCCAGTTCGGTGGCCAGCGCTTCGGTGAGATGGAGGTGTGGGCGCTGGAGGCGTACGGCGCCGCTTACGCCCTCCAGGAGCTGCTGACGATCAAGTCCGACGACGTGACCGGCCGCGTGAAGGTCTACGAGGCCATCGTCAAGGGCGAGAACATCCCTGAGCCCGGCATCCCCGAGTCCTTCAAGGTGCTCATCAAGGAGATGCAGTCCCTGTGCCTCAACGTGGAGGTGCTGTCCTCGGACGGCATGTCCATCGAGATGCGCGACACCGACGAGGACGTCTTCCGCGCAGCGGAGGAGCTCGGCATCGACCTGTCCCGGCGCGAGCCGAGCAGCGTCGAAGAGGTCTGACGGGAGTTCGGTCGGGGGCTCGGCGTTTCACCGCTGAGTCCCCGGCCGGCCCCAGGACCCCCGTATCAGACCCCAAGCCTTACAACCCTGAGAGGGATTGACGCATAGTGCTCGACGTCAACTTCTTCGACGAGCTCCGGATCGGTCTGGCCACCGCTGACGACATCCGTCAGTGGAGCCACGGCGAGGTCAAGAAGCCGGAGACCATCAACTACCGCACGCTCAAGCCCGAGAAGGACGGACTCTTCTGCGAGAAGATCTTCGGTCCGACCCGGGACTGGGAGTGCTACTGCGGCAAGTACAAGCGTGTCCGCTTCAAGGGCATCATCTGTGAGCGGTGTGGCGTCGAGGTCACCCGCGCGAAGGTGCGCCGTGAGCGGATGGGCCACATCGAGCTCGCCGCTCCCGTCACCCACATCTGGTACTTCAAGGGCGTTCCGTCGCGTCTTGGCTACCTGCTCGACCTCGCCCCGAAGGACCTCGAGAAGGTCATCTACTTCGCGGCGTACATGATCACGTTCGTCGACGACGAGCGTCGTACGCGTGACCTGCCCTCGCTCGAGGCGCACGTCTCCGTCGAGCGTCAGCAGATCGAGAACCGTCGCGACTCCGACCTGGAGGCCCGCGCCAAGAAGCTCGAGAACGACCTCGGCGAGCTCGAGGCCGAGGGCGCCAAGGCCGACGTGCGCCGCAAGGTGCGCGAGGGTGCCGAGCGCGAGATGAAGCAGCTGCGCGACCGTGCGCAGCGCGAGATCGACCGTCTGGACGAGGTCTGGTCGCGCTTCAAGAACCTCAAGGTCCAGGACCTGGAGGGCGACGAGCTCCTCTACCGCGAGCTGCGTGACCGCTTCGGCACGTACTTCGACGGTTCGATGGGTGCCGCGGCGCTGCAGAAGCGCCTCGAGTCCTTCGACCTGGAGGAGGAGGCCGAGCGCCTCCGCGAGATCATCCGTACCGGCAAGGGCCAGAAGAAGACCCGTGCGCTCAAGCGCCTCAAGGTCGTCTCCGCGTTCCTGCAGACCGCGAACAGCCCCAAGGGCATGGTTCTCGACTGCGTGCCGGTCATCCCGCCGGACCTGCGTCCGATGGTGCAGCTGGACGGTGGCCGCTTCGCGACCTCCGACCTGAACGACCTGTACCGCCGCGTGATCAACCGCAACAACCGTCTGAAGCGTCTGCTCGACCTCGGTGCCCCCGAGATCATCGTGAACAACGAGAAGCGGATGCTCCAGGAGGCGGTCGACGCCCTCTTCGACAACGGCCGTCGTGGTCGCCCGGTCACGGGCCCCGGCAACCGTCCGCTGAAGTCCCTCAGCGACATGCTGAAGGGCAAGCAGGGTCGTTTCCGTCAGAACCTGCTCGGCAAGCGTGTGGACTACTCCGCGCGTTCCGTCATCGTCGTCGGTCCGCAGCTGAAGCTGCACCAGTGCGGTCTGCCGAAGGCCATGGCGCTGGAGCTCTTCAAGCCGTTCGTGATGAAGCGCCTGGTCGACCTGAACCACGCGCAGAACATCAAGAGCGCCAAGCGGATGGTCGAGCGCGGCCGCACGGTCGTGTACGACGTCCTCGAAGAGGTCATCGCCGAGCACCCGGTTCTGCTGAACCGTGCGCCCACGCTGCACCGCCTCGGCATCCAGGCCTTCGAGCCCCAGCTGGTCGAGGGCAAGGCCATCCAGATCCACCCGCTCGTCTGCACCGCGTTCAACGCGGACTTCGACGGTGACCAGATGGCCGTGCACCTGCCGCTCTCCGCGGAGGCGCAGGCCGAGGCCCGCATCCTGATGCTGTCCTCGAACAACATCCTGAAGCCGGCCGACGGCCGTCCGGTCACGATGCCGACCCAGGACATGGTCCTCGGTCTGTTCTTCCTGACCACCGACGGTGAGCTCCGTGACACCAAGGGCGAGGGCCGCGCGTTCGGCTCCACGGCCGAGGCGATCATGGCGTTCGACGCCGGCGAGCTCGCGCTGCAGTCGCAGATCGACATCCGCTTCCCCGTCGGCACCGTCGCTCCCCGTGGCTGGGTTCCCCCGGTCACCGAGGAGGGCGAGCCGGAGTGGCAGCAGGGTGACTCGTTCCGCCTGCGCACCTCGCTGGGCCGCGCGCTCTTCAACGAGCTGCTGCCCGAGGACTACCCGTTCGTCGACTACTCCGTCGGCAAGAAGCAGCTCTCCGAGATCGTCAACGACCTCGCCGAGCGGTACCCCAAGGTCATCGTGGCGGCGACGCTCGACAACCTGAAGGCGTCCGGCTTCTACTGGGCGACCCGCTCCGGTGTCACCGTGGCCATCTCCGACGTCGTCGTGCCCGAGGCCAAGAAGGCCATCGTCAAGGGCTACGAGGAGCAGGACGAGAAGGTCCAGAAGCAGTACGAGCGCGGTCTCATCACGAAGGAAGAGCGCACTCAGGAGCTCATCGCGATCTGGACCAAGGCGACCAACGAGGTTGCCGAGGCGATGAACGCGAACTTCCCGAAGACGAACCCCATCTTCATGATGGTCGACTCGGGTGCCCGAGGAAACATGATGCAGATGCGTCAGATCGCGGGTATGCGTGGTCTGGTGTCGAACGCCAAGAACGAGACGATCCCGCGTCCCATCAAGGCGTCCTTCCGTGAGGGCCTCACCGTTCTGGAGTACTTCATCTCCACGCACGGTGCCCGTAAGGGTCTGGCGGACACCGCCCTGCGTACCGCCGACTCGGGTTACCTGACCCGTCGTCTGGTGGACGTCTCGCAGGACGTGATCATCCGCGAGGAGGACTGTGGCACCGAGCGCGGTCTGAAGCTGCGGATCGCCGAGCGCGGCGCCGACGGTGTCCTGCGCAAGACGGACGACGTCGAGACCTCCGTGTACGCGCGGATGCTCGCCGAGGACGTCGTCGTCGACGGCAAGGTCATCGCGCCTGCCAACGTCGACCTGGGTGACGTGCTCATCGACGCCCTCGTGGGCGCCGGTGTCGAGGAGGTCAAGACCCGCTCGGTCCTGACCTGTGAGTCCGCCGTCGGTACCTGTGCGTTCTGCTACGGCCGTTCGCTCGCCACCGGCAAGCTGGTCGACATCGGTGAGGCGGTCGGCATCATCGCCGCCCAGTCCATCGGTGAGCCCGGTACCCAGCTGACGATGCGTACCTTCCACACCGGTGGTGTGGCCGGTGACGACATCACCCAGGGTCTGCCCCGTGTCGTCGAGCTCTTCGAGGCTCGTCAGCCCAAGGGTGTCGCCCCGATCTCGGAGGCGGCCGGCCGCGTCCGCATCGAGGAGACCGAGAAGACCAAGAAGATCGTCGTCACCCCGGACGACGGCACCGACGAGACGGCGTTCCCGATCTCGAAGCGTGCCCGTCTGCTCGTGGGCGAGGGCGACCACGTCGAGGTGGGCCAGAAGCTCACCGTGGGTGCCACCAACCCGCACGACGTGCTGCGGATCCTCGGTCAGCGTGCGGTCCAGGTCCACCTGGTCGCCGAGGTCCAGAAGGTCTACAACTCGCAGGGTGTGTCGATCCACGACAAGCACATCGAGATCATCATCCGGCAGATGCTGCGCCGTGTGACGATCATCGAGTCCGGCGACGCGGAGCTGCTGCCGGGCGAGCTCGTCGAGCGCTCGAAGTTCGAGACCGAGAACCGTCGTGTGGTCACCGAGGGCGGTCACCCCGCCTCCGGCCGTCCGCAGCTGATGGGTATCACCAAGGCCTCGCTGGCGACGGAATCCTGGCTGTCGGCCGCCTCCTTCCAGGAGACGACCCGAGTCCTGACGGATGCGGCGATCAACGCCAAGTCCGACAGCCTCATCGGCCTCAAGGAGAACGTCATCATCGGTAAGCTCATCCCGGCCGGTACGGGTCTGTCCCGCTACCGCAACATCCGGGTGGAGCCGACCGAGGAGGCCAAGGCCGCGATGTACTCGGCCGTCGGCTACGACGACATCGACTACTCGCCGTTCGGCTCGGGCTCCGGCCAGGCCGTTCCGCTGGAGGACTACGACTACGGTCCGTACAACCAGTAAGCGAGTCGCTTGACCGAAGGGCGGTCACCCCGTTGGGGTGGCCGCCCTTCGGCGTTTCACCGGACGGGTCAGCGGGAGGCCAGCTCCCAGACCGCGACGAGCACGCCGGCGCTCGCGGTGAGCGCGGCGATGCTGGCCACCGGCCAGCGGGCGCGCTCCAGGTCGTCGAGGCGGGCCTCGTGGTCGGCGAGCTGCCGGTCGGTCTGGTCGCTGCGCTGCACGAGCAGGGCGAGCGAGCCGTCGACCCGGGCGAAGCCGGCCTCCAGGGTGCCGCGGAGCCGTTCCAGTTCGAGGGCGACGGCGACGGGGTCGTTCGGATCAGGATCGGTCATCGGCACCGCCCGGGGCGGGGCGCAGCCAGGACGGCAGCAGGTTCTGCACCACGTCGAGGGCCATCACCCGGGCCAGTCCGCCGGCGACGGCGAGCGCCCCCGCGACCCAGGGGAGGGTCGCGGGGACGCCGGAGGCGTCGACGATCGCGGGGAGCACGACGGCGATGCCGACGGCGGACTGGAGGACGGTTCGGGCCGTGCGCTTGGCGGCATCGGACATCGGTCTGCTCCTCTGGGTCACTTCGTGTGGGGGACCTTCAGCGCGCTCCAGGAAGCGGCGCCCGGGATGCCGTCGGCGTCGGAGCCGCGGAAGCCGAGCTTGCGCTGCCAGTTCGCGTAGCTGAGCCGGTCGGCCTCGCTCCAGCGGGGGCCCGGGCCGACGGTGTACGCGGCGCAGCCCTCGGCGACGAGACGGCGGCCCATGGCCGTGATGACCGGGGAGCTCGTCTCCTTGCGGAAGAACGAGGTGCCCGGGAACGGCTGGAGGCGGGGGGTGGTCGGCTTCCCGCTGCCGGGGGCGGGCTTGGCGGGGGACGTGGCGAGCCGGGTCTGGACGCGCTGCCGGAGGGTCGGCATGCCGAAGCCCTTGGGGTCGCTCTTCCAGTCGGACCACTCCAGGTGGCCGATGACCGACTTGGCGCCCCAGCCGTGGGCCCGGCAGAGGGCGGCGGAGACCCGTTCGATCGCGTCGAGCTGGGCGGCCGGCCAGGGGTCGGTGCCGTTGCCGAGGTTGATGCACTCGAAGCCGTAGAAGCGGGAGTTGCCGTCGACGGCTCCGGGGCTGCCCTGGTGGACGCGCGGGGTCGGCGGCCGGTCCCCGTACGTCTCGGTGATCACGGCCTGGAGGACGGACGGGTCGCCGCCGCCGGCGTGGTTGGCGCGTCCGTTGGCGACGAGGTGGACGGTGCCGTCCTTGGCGATGACGCCGTGGCAGAGCGGTCCGGGCAGGCCTTCGTAGCCGTTGAAGCACATCTCGACGGTGGAGCGGGTGCCGGAGCTGACGGTGTGGTGGATCATCACGCCGGTGACCGGGCCCCAGGTGCCGGTGTGGTTGCGGTTGTGGGAGCGCCAGCCGGGGTGTTCGACGACGGTGACGCCTTCGGCGCGGAGTGCGGCGACGAGCCGGTCCGCGGGGAGGGGAGTGGCCATCTGGTGTCCTCCGGACATGAAGAAGGCCCGCACGGAGGGCGGGCGTGGGTAACGGGTTCCGGTGCCGGCTCGGCTACGGGCGGGTGTTCCGGTGCCGGCTCGGCTACGGGGCGGGTGCGGGCTCCGGCGTCGGCTCCGGTGTCGGCTCCGGGGCGGGTGCGGGTGCGGGCGTGGGCTCGGGTTCCGGTGCCGGTTCCGGCTCGGGTTCCGGGGCCCAGGTGTCGCAGAGCGAGGCATAGGCCGCCCGGCGGGCCTCGAAGTCGGCGAGCGCGGCGGTGACGGCCCGCTGGACGGCGGTCGGGTCGGGCACGGCGGGGACGCCGTCCCTCGCCTCGATGACGGCCAGGCCGAAGCCGCGGAGGGTGGCGTCGCCCGTGCCGGTCCTGGCGAACTCCGCGCTGACGTGCACCGACGGGTACTGGCCGGTGATCGGGTCCCGCTCCAGGGTGTGGCCGAGACCGTTGTCGTAGACGCGTACGGAGAGGGTGTGGCCGTCCTCGGCGACGGAGGCGCGGCCGGCGTAGTCGATGGCCACGCCCCAGGGCTGGGTGGGGTCGATGTTCATGGTGTGCTCCTCGGCGGCCCGGTCGGCCGCGATGGGCGGACGGTCAGGACTGGGTGCCGTACATGCTGACGGGCTGGGCGTACACCGTGCCGCTCGCGCTGGTGACCACGGCGTGGATCTCGACGGTCATCACCTTGCCGAACTTGGTCGCCAGGTCGACGGGGAGCAGACCGGTGTGGTCGAAGGTCTGTCCGGCGGCGACGGTCGGGCCGAACTGCTGGCCGTCGACCATGACCTTCACCTGACCGGTCGCGCCGCTGGAGACCTTGGTGTACATCGCCAGCCGCATCTTGGGCTGCCAGACGGGGTTGAAGGACTGGGCGATGGGGGTGAAGGCGGTGCTCGTCGTGGACGGCCACTTCGCCTCCTTCAGGTGGTCCACCGGCGGCATCAGCTGCAGCCACGGCCTGGCGAGGCCGCCGGTGGCGATGTCGTCCGCGAAGATCTCGTGGTTGTAGCCGTCGAAGACCCGGAGGACCGGCTTGTTCGTGGCGGGGGAGGAGGCGGTCGGGACGGGCCGGATCTCGTTGAGGGGCGGCCGGGTGTTGACCGCGGTGGACAGCGCCTGGATCCGGCGCTCCATCTGGATCAGCCGGTCGATGATGTCCTCGGGCAGCAGAGCCATCAGGCCTCCTCGAGTGCGAGTTCGGCGGTGTCGGGCCGGCCTCGCTCGGCCGGCCTGACCTTGACGCCGACGATGCGGTAGCGGGCGTCGAGGCCCGTGGGGTGCCATTCGTCGGTGATGCGGATGCGGGCGGTGCGGCCGAGGAGCGCCGGGGGGACGATCCCGCCGAGCCGGATGCTGATCTCGGGGATCTGCACGTGGCCCGCCTCCTGGTCGACGGCGGCCTGGGCGAGCGAGTTCAGCGTGTCCTTGTCGCTGACGTCGTTGTGGTCCGAGGACAGGTCGAGCTGGGGCCACAGGTCCGGGAGCGGATTCGACGGCGTGGCCGGGTCGGAGACGGTCGGCCGGGACTCGGCGCCCGCGTTGCTGTTGGTGGAGGCGCCGCGGGCCAGGGCCACGGTTCCGCCGCGGGTGGCGTCGTCCGGGAGGGAGTACGACAGGATCGCGCCGGGCCGGTCGAAGAGCATGTCGGTGGCGCCGGTACGGATCTTGGGCGAGCCGAGCCGGAGCTGGCGGATCCGCGCGCCGTCGTCCGGGTCCCGGTAGACGAGGATCTGGTACTCGAAGCCGTTCTCCTGGGCGCCGAGCTGGTCGAGTGCCTCCTGGTAGACGGTCTCGTCCCCGTGCCGCCAGGAGGCCGTCCGCGGTACGCCGGACTCCTCCGTCTCGTCCCCGATGTCGATCCTGCTGCCGCCCAGGCCCTTGGACAGGTGCGACCAGAGGCTGCGGGCGATGACGAACTGGTCGGTCGCCTGGAGGAACCGCGACTCGAACTCGTCCGTACGGATGCGCCGTCGGCCCGCGTACGAGTCGAAGGTGGAGGCCTGGATGCCCAGGGTCACCACGCCCCGGTCGCTGGACTGCAGGTTGGTGGTCCAGACGATGCCGCCCCACCAGAGGTCTCCGCCGCGCTCCAGGTAGACGGTGGTGCGGCCCGGCTTGATCTTGTGGGCCCGCTCGGCGATGGTGCGGTCGGGGATGGGGACGGTGCCGGAGAGGGAGCCGGCCCGGCCGATGTAGTCCTCGAAGGAGACGTCCCGCAGCGGCAGGATGTCGAGGGTCGTGTCCGTCACGAGGTCGCAGAAGATGGCCCGGTAGGGCGTGTCGAGTGCCATGGGACAGCCCCCTTACAGGACGTAGGTCGCGGAGATGCGGATGTTCCGTCCGGCGACGAGGGCGCCGTTGGACGACCAGGTGCGCAGGTTGACCTGTCCGCTGGGCGAGATGTAGGCGCCGCCGTCGCCGAAGCCGTCGCAGGCGGAGGACTCGTGGTCGAAGGCCGGGCGCCAGCCGGCGGGCAGGGTGCACAGCGGTTCGTCGTTGAAGTTGCCGGCGCTGTCGACGTTGATGGTGGCGCCGTTGCGGGTGACGGTGACGAGGACGGTCGCGAGGCCGCGGGAGCGGCGGGCGGAGAAGGACACCACCGTCCAGCCGTTCAGCGGGGTCACGCCGTTCGCCGTGGTCTCGACCTCCACCGGCGGCTGGTAGGACACCCAGCCGTTGCCGTTCCAGCGCTGGAGGGTCCCGTTGTTGTCGCGGAACTGGCCGGGGTAGCCACCGGTGGAGATCGTCCCGTTGGGGGCGATGCCGCCGATCTCCTTCGGGTAGGCCACCCAGCCCTTGCCGTCCCAGCGCTGGAGGTAGTGGGCGCTGTCGTTGTCCTGGTACTGGCCGGGGTAGGAGCCGGGCACGCCCGCGTTGTTGTGGACGGGCAGGATGCCGCCCACGCCGACCAGGGTGGTCCGCAGGTCGGTGACGGCCCCGGCCGCCCAGGCGATGCCGCCGGTGCCGGCCGAGGCCGACTTCTCCACCCTGACCGAGAAGAGGGGGAGGGAGAGCGGGGGCGCGTCCGGGGCGGACGGCTGCGCCTTCGGCTGGCCCTTGATGATCTCCAGGGCGGCTTCGCTCCTGGTCAGGTTGTCGAACTCGTCGTCGTAGATCCGCAGGACGACGAGGTCCACGCGCGGGTTGACCGGATCGCCGTCGCCGAAGGTGAGGACGGTGTCCGCGTCGAGGGTGACGGGGTAGGCGCCCTGGACGTTGGGGCCCTGGACGACGGCGCGCCCGGCGTAGACGGTGGCGCTCATGGGGCCGCTGCTGCTCAGCCGGAGGCCGCCGAGCGGGTACGTGCCTTCGGACGTGCCGGGCAGGACGCCGGAGCGCGAGGCGAGCGGGTTGACGGGCGTGGTGGCGCCGTGGGAGGTGAGACGGGTGGTGACGCGGGTCTGTCCGGTCGGCGGGAGCCAGCCGCTGCGCAGTGCCATGGTTTTTCTCCTGTGGGATGGGTGGGTCCGGGACTACGGCAGCGGGTCGACCCTGATGAAGGTGTTGTCGAAGCCGGCCTTGAGGGCGGGGGTGGCGGCGGCGACCCGGAAGAAGGCGGTGAGCGTGTAGGTCGCGCCCGGGGTCAGGCCGGACTGACGGGTCATGGTGGAGACCGAGACCATGTTCTGGCTGGCGGCGATCACCGCGTAGTCGTCTTCGAGGTCGCTGATGACGGTGGAGCCCTGCGTGAGCTTGACCGCCATGTACGCGTAGTGGTCGGGGCTCGTCGACCGCAGCTTGCAGCCGAAGCCGATGACGACCGCCTTCGACGGCGGGGCGACGAAGGAGAGGGACATCGGGTTGTTGATGCGGCCCGTGAGCGTGGAGGTGTACGTGGTCGACGTGGTGTCGCCGTAGTCGCGGTTGTCGACGAAGTACGGGCCCGCGACGACCGGGACCCATGTGGTGCCGTCCCAGCGCTGGAGCCTGCCGGTGGTCGAGTCGCGGTACTGGCCCGTGTAGCTCGCCGGCGTGGTGGACGCGGAGGACGGGATGATGCCGCCGAGCGCCGACGGGTACGAGACCCAGGCTCCGCCGTCCCAGCGCTGGAGCGCGCCGCCCGCGTCCTGGTACTGGCCGGGGTAGGCGCCCGGCAGGGACGGGCCCTCGACCGGGAGGATGCCGCCGAGGGCGACGACCGGGGTGCGCAGGTCCTTGAGCGCGCTCTGCCAGGGGATGCCGCCGTTGCCGGCGCTGGCACCGGCGGGGACGGTCACCTCGTACAGCGGGAGGCAGCGCGGCGGGACGGCCGGGGCCTGCGGGTCCTGGGTGGCCGCGCCCTGGATGATCTCGATGGTGGCCTCGGTGCGCGTGCCGCCGTCGTAGAGCTTGTCGTAGATCTTCAGGACGAGCAGGTCCTTGCGGCTGTACAGGGCGTTGCCCGGGGCGAAGGTCACGACCTCGGAGGCCGGCAGCGTGACCGGGAAGACGCCCTGGGAGATCTCGCCCTGGATGACGGCCCGGCCCTCGGAGACGGTCGCCGACATGGCGGCGGAGCCGAAGGTCCAGAAGCCGGAGAGCCGGTACTGGCCGCCGTACGAGCCGGGCAGGATGCCGGAGCGGACCTGGACGGGGTCGGTCATGGTGGTGACGCCGGTCTGGGTGAGCCGGGTGTCCTCGCGGGTCTGGCCGGTCTCGGCGACCCAGCTGCTGCGCAGGTTCATGGGGTTTCTCCGTTCGGGGAGTCGGGAGTCGGGGGTCGGTGCGGCGTTCGGGGCGTCAGGCCCGGACCCATTCGGCGGAGAGGCTGCAGGCGTAGCCCGAGCCGCCGAGGGTCTTGATCGCCGCGGTGTGGTTGTGGAAGCCGGCGAGCTGGAGGGTCTCGCCCGCGACGAGCCTGACCACGCTGCCGCCGCCGACGGAGATGGCGCCGTTGCCGGCGGGGGTGAGCCAGGTCATCCGGGACTGTCCGACGCCGCCGACCACGACGCGGGCGCCGCGCATGCCGGTCTGGGCGTCATTGGCCCAGGTGGCGTGGGCGGAGATCCGCCACCAGCCGGTGCGCGGCACGATGTAGGTGTTGTTCGAGGTCCAGGCGGCGGCGTCGTCGACCTCGACGGTGGGCAGGGAGAGGACGGTCCAGGTGTTGGGGGCGACGCTCTGGGCCTGGGCGGTCTGCCACTGGGTGGCGCAGAACAGCACGGTCGCGGTGCCCTGGACGTACTGCCAGGAGGAACCGTTCCAGCGCTGCAGTCCGCCGCTGTTGTCCCGGTACTGGCCGGTGTAGCCGCCGGCGGCGGTGCCGCTCGGGGCGATGCCGCCGATGGCCTTGGGGTACGAGACCCAGGCCGATGCCTCCCAGCGCTGGAGGAGGCCCGAGGTGTCCCGGTACTGGCCGGTGTAGGCGCCCTTGAAGCCGCTGGCGGGCATGATGCCGCCGAGTGCGACGACCGGCCAGTGCATGGTGGTGACGGCGGTGGCCCAGGCGATGCCGCCGGTGCCGGCCGAGGTGCCCTTCGGCACCCGGATCGTGTAGAGCGGGATGGTGCTGCCCGTGCCGGTCTGCGGGACGGTGGGCGTGGCCGAGGGGGTGCCCTTGACCAGCCGTACGACCGCCTCGGTGGTGCCCGTGCGGTCGTACACGTCGTCGATCACGGCCAGTTCGACCAGGTCGATCCGGTCGTACTGCGGGTCGCCGTCCGCGAGCGTGAAGCTCTCCGGCGCGATGGCGGCCACGAGGTAGGCGCCCTGGGCGGTGTCGTTGCCCTGGACGATCGCGCGACCGGTGCCGATGGTGGCCTGCATGGGCGCGCTGCCGGTCAGGAGGAAACCGCCCGGCACGATGCCCGGGCGGGAGCGCAGGGGGGTCTCGTCGGCGCTCTGGCCGCTGGGGGTGAGCAGGGCGGCGAGGGTCAGGCGGGTGTCCTCGCGGGTCTGTCCGGTGGACGGGAGCCAGGCTGCGCGTACGGTCATGGGGTCACCTCTCCGGAAGGGGTCGGGGCGGGGCGGGCGCTGCGGAGGGCCGCCGCCCGCGGGCGCCCGGGGGCTGCCTGCGGGCGGCGGCGGACGGTCGGCGCGTCCTGGTCACCACTCGGCGCTGCGCCAGCGCACCGTCATGAGCGCGTCCTCGGTGCCCTCTTCGGGCCGGAAGGACAGGTCGGTCCGGCCGGGGTCGAGCACGAACAGCTCTTCCGGGGTGGAGTCGGCCATCGCGGTGTGCAGGCGGGAGGCGGAGTTGTTGAGCATGACCGTGCCCGCGCGGGTGTCGATGGTCAGCTCGTCGCCGGCGGTCAGGTCGATCGCGTACCGCAGCCGGCGCCTGCTGACCCGCTCGGTGACGGTCGGCATGGAGCACGGGCCGCGGAAGACGATGACGGGGTGGACCGGCGCCGAACCGGTGTTCTCGACGACGGCGTCACCCGTGCTCTTCGCCTGGCCCCAGCTGAGCGGCCAGGTCAGCGGCCAGGTGAGGCCCGACTCCGGCTGCGGGGGGCTGGTCGTGGCGGTCTGCTCGTTGACGACGTACCGGCGCGGGTCGGCGGCCAGCCACTGGACCGACATGCGGGAGCTGCCCTGGGTGGCGAAGCCCTGGTCCGCGGGGACGACGCGCTGGGCGATCCGGGCGCGGACGGTGAGCAGTTCGCCGTGCAGCCGGACGGTGAGCCAGCGCTCCTCGTCGAGGAGGGCGAGCGACTGCCGCAGGGCCCGGAGGGCCCCGGGGGTGCCGCCGTACTCCGGCATCAGCACGATCGTGCCGCCGACCTTGCGCGGCTTGGCGTAGCGGGAGCCGGGCCAGGCGCCGTGGGAGGTGGGGCGGTCGGCGTCGGAGGAGTCGTACTCGGGCAGGTCCTCCCAGCCCGAGAGGCCGCTCTTGTCGACGGCGAAGGGGGTGCCGGGGCCGATGAGGAGTCCGGCCCACTGCATCTGCCCGTCCTGGGTGATGAGCGAGCCGGGCGCGAGGTCGGCGGTGTAGGAGTTTCCTGCGTACGGGGTCGTGGTCTCGGCCATGGGGCCGTCACCTCACTTGGGATGGGGTCAGCGGTGGGCGGACGGGCGCGGGTCGGTGCGCGGGCCCGGGCCGCGGGCGGCGGCGGGCGGCGGGTGAGCCGCCGTACCGGGTCCGCGGCTCCGGGTGTCAGCGGGCGGCGGTCGCGAGGAAGAGCAGGTCCTCGGCGGTCGACCGCGGACCGGCCCCGGGCTCCTCGTGGAAGTCCCGGACGCGGTGCGGCGGTCGGGGCTTCTCGGTGATGGCCGGGACGCGCCGGTTCTCCAGCTGGGAGAGCGAGTCGATGCGGTAGTCGTCGGCGGTGCCGGGGGAGACGATGCCGCCCTCGGCGAGCATGGGGAGCTTGTCGAGTTCGACGCCGAACTTCTTGCCGGTGAGCGGGATCTCGAAGCTGAGCTTGTTGAGCCCGTCGATGATCCAGTTCACGAAGGCGATCAGACCGTTGATCGGTCCCTTGACCACGCCGATCACCGCGCTGAGGCCGCCCTTGACCAGGTCGCCGATGCCGCGCAGGGCCTTGCTCACGGCGTCCTTGGCGGTGTGGAAGAAGCCGGGGATCTTGTCGGTGATCCACCGGACGACCGGCTGGACGGCGCTCTTGATGCCGCCGATCGTGCGGGAGGCGATGCCGCGGAGCGCGTTCGTGGCGGAGGAGACGGCGGAGCGGAGCCTGGAGATCCCGTCGATGGCGGAGCCGACGATCCTGAGCGCGGTCTTGAACAGGGTCAGATAGGCCTTGAAGTAGGTGCCCACGGCCTGGCCGAGCAGCTTCATGATCGGCTGGAGGAACTTCCAGACCGCCTGGAAGCCCTTCAGCACCTGCTGCATGGCCTGCTTGATGAGCCGCTGGCCGGTCTCGGAGTTGACCGCGAGCTCGATGAGGTACGCCGCGATGGGCACGAGCAGGCCGACGAGGAAGCCGAGCGGGTTGGCCCGCATGGCGACGTTGACGCCTGTCATGGCGACCGAGGCGATGGTCATGACGATGCCGAAGGTGCCCATGAGGCCGGTGATGACATCGGTGACGGGCAGCAGCGGCAGCAGCAGGCCGAGGATCACTCCGGCACCGGTCCCGATACCGCGGGCGGCGGTACGGGCCTTGCCGGCGGCGGTGCCGATCCGCTTGACGCCCGTGGGGGCGGTGGAGCGGCGGATCCTGCCCATCGCGGTGGCGGCACCGGAGGAGTTCTGGCCGAGGGTGCGCAGGGAGGTTCCGGCGTTGCGGGCGGCGGTGGCGAGGCCACCGATACCGGTCGCCGCGCGCTGGACGTCCTGCTGGAGTCTCCTCAGCGTGTCGCTCGTTCCGCCGAGCCCCTGGCGCAGACCTCTCATCGGCGCGACGGCCGTGCGGAACCTGGGCATGGCGACGGCCGCGGCACTCATGCGCGTGCTCCACGCGCCTTCACGAGGTACATGAGCGCGGCGGCGGTCGCGTGCGGGTCGCTGTTGCGGGCCGCGTGGTAGTGCTCGATGTGCAGGCCGGCGCCGGCGCTCCCGGGCTGGGCGCCCTGCGCCGCGCGGGCGCGGCGGGCGGTCTGGGCGAGCAGGCGGTCCAGCTTGGAGAGCGGGAGGACGGCCTCGGCCTCGCCGGCCTCGGCGAGGATCGCCGGGACGCCGCCGCTGCGGGGCATGACGACGCCACCGGTGGCGAGCATCGGGATGGTCGGGATGCTGACGCCGAAGGTCTTGCCGCCGACGACCGGAACCCAGCCGGGGACGCTGACCTTGACCCTGTTGAGGCTGCCGATCATTCCGTTGATCAGGCCGATGACGGCGTTGATCGGGCCCTTCACGCCGCTCTTGATGCCGTCGAAGGCGCGGGACGCGATGTCCTTGAGGCCGTTCCAGACGGACGACATCTTGTCCTTGACGGCGCTGAAGGCCTGCGGGATCGCGGACTTGATCCAGTTCACCACCGGGGTGATGACGGCCTTGATGCCGTTCCAGACCGTGCTGATCACGGTCTTGATCGCCTTCATGACCGTGGTGATGACCGTCTTCCAGATCTTCACGTAGGTCTTGATGACGGTGGCGACGGCCTTGACGACGGTGGAGATGGCCTTCTTGATGCCGTTCCAGACCGTCTTGATCAGGTCGCCGGCCTTCTTCATGATCGGCCCGACGGCCTTCATGACGGAGCTGATGACGCTCTTGACGGCGCTGAAGGCCTTCTTCAGGACCGTCTGCATCGTCTTCGAGCGAAGCGCCATGTCGACGATCGCCTCGATGAGCGGCATGAAGAGTTCGAGCAGGCGGACCAGGAAGTTGCCCTTCATGGACTTGTTGAGCTTGTCCTGGCCCTTGGCGGCCTTGCCGGCGCCCGATTCGTACTTGCCGAGCTTTCCACCGGCCGACTGAGCGGTGTCGCCGGCCTTCTTCATGGCGCGCTCGGCCTGCTCGGATGCGGTCTTGAGGTTCTTGAGCTGGGTGCCGGAGTTCTGGGCGTTGGTCTTGAGATTCCTGAGCTGCCCGTTGGCCGCGTTGCCGGAGTCGCCGGCCTTCTTGACGGACGTCGCCGCGCCGGATGCCTGCGTCTTGAGGTTGCGCAGGGCGTCGGACGCCTTCTTGGCGGAGCTTGAGAGAGCCACGGTTGTACCTCCTTCCGGGGTGGTTGCGGGGTCAGAGCGCCGAGTCGGCGCGCTGGACGGCGATCCTGAAGGCGTTGAACGCCTGGGTCACGTTGCCGCCCGCCTCCGCGAGGTCGTTGGCGGCCCGGGCGGCCGACCTGAGGTTGCCGGCGTTGGGGAGTCTGTCCGGCTGGAAGTGCCGCTGGGCGCCGGCGAGCTTGCCGGTCGCCCTGGCGAGTTCCGCCACCTTGGTGGGGTTGGACTTGCCGACGGCCTTGTTGGCCTTGTCGAGCGCCTTGGTGTCCAGCGTGTGTTGGTTGTACGTCTCCACAGCCGCGGCGAGCTTCTCGAGCTTCTCCGCGACGGCGGCGATCCTGGTGGGGACGGCGGCGGTGATGACGGTGTTGACCCTGCCGACGGCCGCCGCGGTCTTGTCGAGGGAGCGGGCGTTCGGGAGCTTGCGGACCTCGGTGTTGAAGTTCTTGATCTTGGTGTTGACGCCGCCGATGGCCTGCTTCAGGTTCTGCAGCTTCTGCTCGTCCGGGAGGTCCGCCAGGGGGACACCGGCGGCGGCCGCGTCCTCGCGCCGCTTGACGTGGTTCTTGTTCTGGAACGCGTAGCCGTCGCCGTTGTCGTTCTTGGCCAGGATGAGGTCGCGGGCCACGCGACCGCCGCTGATCCTGGAGATGCCGTTGAGGATGAGGCCCTGGAGGGCCCGCTGGACGACGGTGAACCGGGCCAGCAGGACGAGGCCGATCCCCGCGAGGATCGCGGGGACGAGAACACTGGCGAAGGCCGCCACCCAGTACTTCGCCGCGTCCTTGCTGCCCTCGGCGGATTTCTCCACGGCGGCGCCGATCGTGTCGAAACCGGCGGCCTCCCAGAGCTCGGTCGACAGCTCCTTCTTGAGCTCCTTGTGCATCTCCTCGAAGCGGTTCACGAAGTCGTACGGCAGCATGTTGTCCGTGACGAGCTTCGGATTGCCCCCGATCAGGGAGTTCTTGAGCGCGGAGACCGTGGAGTCCACGGCGTTCGGCTTCTGTTCGTTCTCCTTCTTCGACTCGTAGTTCCCCTGAGGCTGCACCTTGACGTGCGTGGCGTCGTTGAGGAGTGCCGCTTTGAGGTCGCTGACTTCCTGGGCGACGTCGTCGATCGTTTTACCCATGGGTTACTCCGCTTCCGGCCGGTGACGGCCAAGCGCCGAAAAGCCCCCGCCGGTGTCGGCGGGGGCTTGTTCGTCTGGGGCGGCGGGCGGCGGGTGGCGGCTAGGCGTCCTCGGCCCGGTGGGAGTCGCGCCGCACCGTCGCGAGCGCGTCGTTCCAGCCGGCCGCGTACGCGCGGGTCTCGCAGCGGGAGACCTCGGCGTAGAGGCTGCCGAGCAACGCTCTCTTGTCGAGGGCGGCGGGTCCGTCGAGGAGCTGGCGGAGGCGGTCCTGGAGAGGGATCTGCGGTCGCGATGCCTCGGCCTGCTGGGTCATGGACGCCTGCCTTCCGGTTGCTTGCCCGTGCGTGCGTGGCGGCGCCGCGGAGTGAGGAGCGGGGGCACCACGTGTTCGAACTCTTGTGCGAACAGAGTGTGGAACATTCGTTCGGTGTTTGTCGAGCGGGAAACGCCTGACGGTGTGTCTTCTGGCCAGTTCTCCGAACGGGTTGGCGGCTGATCGGAGTTTTTGTTCGACCGGGTAACCTGGAGGGCGCTCTCCGGACCTGACCACCTCGGGGCGCGGGGGGCGCGAGGGGCGCGCGGGGACCCCAGGGGGCTGGAAGGCAGTACTGACGCATGGATACGGAGCCGGGCGCCGACCGGCGGGAGCGAGTCGTCGACTGGCTCGCGGCCCACCCCGATCTGCCTCATCTCTTCGCTCGCCTCTCCGAGCTCGTCCTGGTCCACGGGTACGCCACCGAGGACCTCGTCGTGATCCCCCGGGCCGAGGTCGACCGCCGGGAGACCTCCGCGTTCACCGCGGGCTGGGCCGAGGCCGTGTCGGACGAACTCCCGCGCATACGACGGGAGTACGAGAAGCGTGTCGCCGACGCCTACACCCAGGGTCAGGGCGACGCGCGCGGGATTCGCCGGCCCCAGCGCCGTGCGGACGCCGGACAGACCGGCGCCCGGGTGATCGCGCTCCCCTTCGCCCGCCTCCTCGAACCGCCCGCCGCCGTCGTCGAGGCCGAGGAGCGGGTGCGCAGGGAACGCGAGCTGTTCGACCGGCAGTCCGGACTCGAACGACCGTCTGGACTCGAACGGCATTCCGGACTCGAACGGGAGCAGGAGGCCGAGCCCGGGCATCACGGTGAACCCGAGCCCGTGCACCAGAAGGAGCCCGCACCGGACGCGGAGCCGGACGTCCTCGTCACCGCGCAGGAGAGCCGTGCCCGCAGGAACGCCCAGCCGGTACGGAAGGTCGTCCGCGGCAAGGGGGGCCGGCCGATCGTGCCACCCCTGGGGGTGCCCGCCCAGCCCACGTCCGGCGGCGAACGCCGGGGCGCCGAGCCCGCCGACCCGGAGCCGCGCGCGGGCAAGGGGCGCCGGCTCTCCGAACGGGCCAGGGCGCTGGCGGACGAGCTGACCGCGGAGCGAGCACAGGAAGCGCCCCCGGAGTCCGCTCCCTGACGGGACGGGCTCCGGGGGCCGCGGGGAGGTGGCTTCAGCCGAAGAACCGGGCGAGCTGGTGCGGGGAGATCTCGGGGGTCTCCGCCCCTGGGGAGTGCTCGTCCCGCTCCTGGGCCTCCTCGTCCTCGTCCTTGGCGCCCGGACGGGGAACGGGCGTCGGCGGATCGGGCTGGTCGCCGTCCTCGGACGCGTTGACGCAGTGGAACATCCAGTTCCCGACGGCCAGATGGTCCACCGTCGCCGCGAGCAGATGGTCGGTGACCGACCACTCGGCGGACTCGCCGTGGAGGTCGCGCTGCAGGGCGCTGTCCCGCGGCATGTGCCTGATCAGGGCCAGGACCCGCCGGCTGGAGAGCTCCCCCCGGTGCCAGTCGAGGATGTCGAGCCCGTAGTAGCGGATGAAATCGGCCTCAAGGGCCTCGGCGTGTTCTTCGATGAACGCGACGAGGCTCAGTCTTCCCCCAGGCCGAGCCCGGTCTCCTTGCCGTAGGCCTCCAGGATGGCGGCGATGTCCTGCATGGTCACGTCGTGCTGCTCGAAGCGGTTGAACTGCTCCTCACCCATCAGGAGTGCGAGCAGGCCGTCCACGTCGTTGTCGTCGAGCTTGCGCAGCCCCTTGGCGGTGGCGCGGCTCAGCTCCGTCGGAAGGGTGTAGGACTCGCCGTCCAGCTCGAAGGACCACTTGCGGCCGTGGGCCTCCTGTCGCTGGGCGCGGGCGGCGTTGACGTCGAAACGGGCCATGGTGATGCGTACTCCTTGTTCGGGCGAAGAGAAGAGGAGGGGGCGGGGCGGGACGGCGGTCGGCCGTCCCGCCCCGGGTGGAGAGGGATCAGACGGCCGTGCCGTACTGGCTGTCCTTCATGAGGAAGGTGGCCAGCGGCTTGCCGTTGCCCTGCGACATGGCCGTGAAGGTCACGCCCAGCTGGGACGCGGCCTTGCGGGCCAGCTTGATGTCGTCGGACGCGGTGACCTGACCCCGCGGGATGATGAAGCGGTACGTGACCGCGGTGGTGCCACCGGCCTTGACGTCGGTGAACTCCAGGCCGAGGGCGCGCACGTCCGCGAACGGACGCTCGGCGATCTCGTACTTGTAGGTCTCGGTGGACGGGGCCGGCTCGGCCTCGACCTTGCCGCCGCCCATGAAGAAGGGCAGCGTCAGCTCGTTGAACTGGAGCATCGAGAACTTCAGCGAGAGGTCACGGCTGGAGTAGATGAAGTGCACCGGGGAGACCGACTGCCACGAGTCGATCGGCTCCAGCTTGTCCTTCTTGGCGAAGGTCACGCCGTCGCCGGTCGTGAAGCCGAGGTCCTTCCAGCCCGCGCCGGTCCAGTCGGCGGTGGCGTCGGCGCCGAAGGTGGCGGGGGCCGCGGTGCCGGCGTCCGCCACGTAGAGCTTGCCGGTACCGGCGACGCGGATCTCGGCCGAGTTGTTTCCTGCCATGGTGGGTTTCTCCTTGGTGAGAGGGCTGCCGCCCCGGACGTCGGTCCGGGTACGGCAAAGGCCCCGCCGGACGGCGAGGCCTGGTCTGTGGGGTGAGCGGACGGGCGCTCGGGGGCGAGCGGCTAGAACACGCTCAGGGAGAGGCGGATGACGCACAGGTAGCGGTTGGCGCCCCGGTAGAGGTAGTCGGGCAGCCAGCGCGGTCCGTCCTGCTCCTCGACGTCGTGGACGACGTTGTTGGCGCCGATCTGCTTGCCGATGGTGGCGAGCAGGGCCCGGCGGGCGCCGTTGGCGAGGACGTGGGCGGCGTTCTTGGTCGGCCCGTACACCTCGAACTCGATCAGCGGCATGTCGACGTGCAGGTCGCCGATCCAGGCGCCGCCGCGGCGGTTCACCAGGACGGCGGCCTGGGTGCCGTCGAAGCCGGCCGGCGCGTTGACCGCGATGGTCGCGCCGGCCAGGGCCGGGTCGGCCTTGAGGACGTCGACGACCAGCTTCTCGACGTCCGGGAACGCACTCGGGGGAGTGGTCATGACGGGTTCTCCTCGGGAGAGGGATGCGGGACGGGGTGCCGCCCGGGGCGCTCCGGCGGGAGGGGGGCGGGGCGCGGCAGCGCGCCCGGACGGCGAACGGCGAAGCCGCCGCCCGTCGTTCGGGCGCAGCTCCGCCGCTGCACCAACTGTGACAGAGAGCGTGCGCGCACGCAACTAGTTCCGTGCGCCCTTCCGTGCGTCCTTCCCTACGCCGTTCCCTACGCCCTTCCCCACGTCCTTCCGTGCGTCCTTCTTCACGTCCTTCCGTACGCCCCTGCCGCGAGCACTGACGTCCCTCCTTCCGTACGGCACCGCACGGGCGCCCGATAGGTTGGCGGCCACCGACCGAGGAGCCGCCCCGTGCCCGCCGCCCGCCCCCGCCTTCTGTACGTCACCGACCTCGCCTACCCGGCCCGCGGACGGCGCTACTGCGACGAGGACATCCACCTCGCCGCCCGGCTGCGCGAGGCATTCGACCTGGCGCTCTGTCACCCGCTCGACGCCGCGGCCCTCATGGACGCCTTCGACGCCGTCGTCGTCCGCAACAGCGGCCCGGTCATCGGCTACCAGAAGGAGTACGACGCCTTCCGCGAGCACGCCCTGGCCGAGGGCACCCGCGTCTACAACCCGCTCCACGGCCGCGGCGACATGGCGGGCAAGCAGTACCTCCTCGACCTGACGGCCGCCGGATACCCCGTCATCCCCACCGTCGACCGGCCCGAGGACCTCCACCGGCTGCCCGCCGCCGCCGAGTACGCGGTCAAGCCCAAGGCCGGGGCCGACTCGATAGGCCTGCGCTTCCTCCCGTACGAGGAGCTCGCCGGCCTCGCGTACGACGGCCTCCTCGTCCAGCCGCGCATCGACTTCCGGTACGAGGTCTCCTTCTACTTCGTCGACGACCTCTTCCAGTACGCCCTCCACGCCCCCGACCCCGACCGCCGCTGGGTCCTGGAGCCGTACGAGCCCACCGAGGACGACCTCGCCTTCGCCCGCCGCTTCGTCGACTGGAACACCCTCGACCACGGCATCCAGCGCGTGGACGCCTGCCGCGCCCCCGGCGGCGAGCTGCTCCTCGTCGAACTGGAGGACCTCAACCCCTATCTCTCCCTGGACCGCGTCCCCGAGGAGACCCGCGACCGCTTCGTCGCCGCCTTCACGGACTCGCTCCACCGCTTCCTGGCGGCATGAGGAGCGGCACGAGGACCGGCAGCAGCGGCACGAGAAAGCGCCCCCCGTCCTTCACGGACGGGGGGCGCTGCTCGTACGACGGGGAGTCAGGCGGTACGGGGACGGCGGCGGGCCACGCGCTCGGCGGCGAACACGTCCTCCAGGCGGAAGAGCTGCGCCCGGCCCGCCTTCCCGGCGGCCCGCAGATGACCGAGCTGGACCCACTTGCGGATGGTCGCGGGGGCGACCCCGGCCTCCTCGGCGGCGAGCGGTCCCGGGATCAGGGCCGGCAGGGCGGGCGAGCTCAGCACGCGGTCTCCTTCGGTTCGTCGGCCGGCGCGGTGGTCGCGTCCATCGCCGCCCGGATCTCCTCGGTGCGGGACCCGGCGGCGGCCGCGAGCTCCGCCCACTCCCGCTCCGGCCACAGGTGCCGGTAGGCGGGGTCGTCCTGGCAGCCGCACGACTCGTCCACGCACACACAGGCCGGGTTCACACAGAGCACCGCGCGCCGGTCGGGGAAGGCCCGCAGCGACACCGAGTCGCACCAGGGGCAGCGGCCCGACACCCGCACGACCGTCTCCGAATCGCCGAGCGTCCGGGCGCAGCGCCGGGCCATCCGGCGGATCTCGTCCCGTACGTGCCGGGCGAGGTCCGGGTCGGCGGCGATCGCGTCGAGGAGTCCCACGACCCGGCGGAGCCGGTCGATCACCCCCGCGCGGGGCGGCCGGGGCAGTGCGAGCCGGGCGCACACCGCCTCCTCCAACTCCACCACCCCGTCGGTGATGTCGCGGATCGCGTCGGAGACGTGCAGCCGGATCGGGGCGGCGCCGTGGCCGGGGACGGAGAGGCCGTGCCGCTGCTGGAGGAGCAGCGCCTCGCGGCGCTCCTCGCGGATCTGCTCGTCACGGCCCGCGGGGGAGGGGGCCGGGGCGCTCCCGGCGGGGCCGCGGCGGCCGGGCGCGAGCTCTTCGGCGAGCTCGGGGAACTGGCGTACGAGGGAAGCGGTCCAGAGCGCGATGTCGCGCAGCACGAGCTCGACGGATGCGATGGGGGGCGTGCGGTCAGCCACGGCGGCCGCTCCGGGTGAGCGTCGGGGCGAGGGCGACCGCCTTCGCCACGCGGGCCGCGTCCGCCGGGCGTCCGTTGCGCCAGAGGCGGCCCGCGCAGACGCCGTCGAAGTAGCTCTCGGCGGGGGCCACCGCTGTCTCGCACTCGCGGCGGACGGGGCAGCCGGCACAGGCGCGCAGCGCCGGGGCCGCCTCCTTGGCGCGGCGGGCGAAGACGACGGACGGGGAGAGGCCGGCGCAGGCGGCGTCGGACTGCCAAGGGGTGGGGTCGGGCTGGAACAAGAGGTTCTCCACGGTCCGGGGCTCCCCGAACCCACGGGGCCATGGGGGCCGTTGGGGTTCGAGGGGGCCGACGAGTGCGGCGGCGAGCCAGACTTACATGTTGCGTGCGGGCGCGCAACAAATTTGTGGGGCAGTCCTGGAGTGACCTTCATCGTTTCGACACGTTGCGTACCCGAAACCAAGTAATTCTGTGCGCGCAAGCACGCTAGAGTTGAGCGCCTGGAGGAGTGGAGTGAGGAGCTGTACATGACCACTCGTGGGCTGGATGAGTTCGCAGGCTGGGTCGAAGGCCTGATGCGACAGCGCGGCTACGACATCGACAGCCCGCGCGGCGGCGGCAAGTCCCGGATCGCGGACGAGGCCGGGGTGCACCGGGCCGCCGTGACGCGCCTGCTGCAGCGGCAGAGCATGCCCGACCTGGAGACCATGCGCAGGATCGCCCCGCTGCTCGGGGTCTCGGTCCGCGACATGCTGATCCGGTCCGGCCGGGTGAGCCCGGAGGAGCTCCCGATGGCGGCGGATCTGCTGCCGCCGAGCGACTGGCAGCCGTCGATGGAGGACTTCGCCCGCTGGCTCGGGGTCCCCGACGACCGGATGGGCGTCTTCGTCAAGGTCGTGAACCAGTTCCTGGAGCCCGACGCGGAGGCGGAGGGGTCCGCGGAGGCCCCCGAGCCCCGCCGCACGGCCCGGGACTGACCCCGGTCCCGCCCGGGACCGACCCCGGTCCCGCCCCGGACCGGCCCCGCCCCGATGCGATCTTGCCTGGTCCCGGCCTTCCTCGGCCGGGACCACGTGCGCGTGGGCATTTGTTTTGACCGGAGTCCATGCGATAGGTACGCTCAAGCCTTGTGCCTGGGGTGTGCCTGGGCTCGCGTGCGTGTCCTCAACCGCAAGGCGAGTCATATATCGGCCACCGTGATCCGCGCCTTTTCCGCCTTGGCGGAGAGGTTCGCGAGATTCGACACACCCGACCGCGTGGGTCGGCGAATGTTCCAGGTTAGTTTCACCGACGGCACACAGAAACCGGAGAAGTAGTGCCTACGATCCAGCAGCTGGTCCGGAAGGGCCGGCAGGACAAGGTCGAGAAGAACAAGACGCCCGCACTCGAGGGTTCCCCTCAGCGTCGCGGCGTCTGCACGCGTGTGTTCACGACCACCCCGAAGAAGCCGAACTCGGCCCTCCGTAAGGTCGCGCGTGTGCGTCTGACCTCCGGCATCGAGGTCACGGCCTACATCCCGGGTGAGGGTCACAACCTGCAGGAGCACTCCATCGTGCTCGTGCGTGGTGGCCGTGTGAAGGACCTGCCGGGTGTTCGCTACAAGATCATCCGCGGTTCCCTCGACACGCAGGGCGTCAAGAACCGTAAGCAGGCTCGCAGCCGCTACGGCGCCAAGAAGGAGAAGTAAGAATGCCTCGTAAGGGCCCCGCCCCGAAGCGCCCGGTCATCATCGACCCGGTCTACAGCTCTCCTCTTGTCACCTCGCTGATCAACAAGATCCTGCTGGACGGCAAGCGTTCCACCGCCGAGCGCATCGTGTACGGCGCCATGGAGGGTCTTCGCGAGAAGACCGGCCAGGACCCGGTCATCACGCTGAAGCGCGCTCTCGAGAACGTCAAGCCGGCCCTCGAGGTCAAGTCCCGCCGTGTCGGTGGCGCCACCTACCAGGTGCCGATCGAGGTCAAGCCGGGCCGCGCGTCCACGCTGGCCCTCCGCTGGCTCGTCGGTTACTCCCGCGCCCGTCGCGAGAAGACCATGACCGAGCGCCTCATGAACGAGCTCCTCGACGCCTCGAACGGCCTCGGTGCGGCCGTCAAGAAGCGTGAGGACACGCACAAGATGGCCGAGTCCAACAAGGCCTTCGCGCACTACCGCTGGTAGTCGCAACCCACATCGAGACCGAGAGAAGACTGAGCCGATATGGCTACCACTTCGCTTGACCTTGCCAAGGTGCGCAACATCGGCATCATGGCTCACATCGACGCGGGCAAGACGACCACCACCGAGCGGATCCTGTTCTACACCGGCGTCTCGTACAAGATCGGTGAAGTCCACGACGGCGCTGCCACGATGGACTGGATGGAGCAGGAGCAGGAGCGCGGCATCACGATCACGTCTGCCGCGACGACCTGCCACTGGCCGCTCGAGAATGTCGATCACACGATCAACATCATCGACACGCCGGGTCACGTCGACTTCACCGTCGAGGTGGAGCGTTCGCTGCGCGTGCTCGACGGTGCTGTCACCGTGTTCGACGGTGTGGCCGGCGTCGAGCCCCAGTCCGAGACTGTCTGGCGTCAGGCGGACCGCTACGGCGTTCCGCGTATCTGCTTCGTCAACAAGCTCGACCGTACGGGCGCCGAGTTCCTTCGTTGCGTCGACATGATCGTGGACCGCCTCGGCGCCGTCCCGATCGTCATGCAGCTCCCCATCGGTTCCGAGATGGACTTCCAGGGTGTTGTCGACCTCGTCCGCATGAAGGCGCTCGTCTGGTCCGCCGAGGCGACCAAGGGCGAGATGTACGACGTCGTCGACATCCCGGCCTCGCACACCGAGCTCGCCGAGGAATGGCGCGCCAAGCTGGTCGAGACCGTCGCGGAGAACGACGAGGAGCTCATGGAGCTCTTCCTCGAGGGCGTCGAGCCCACCGAGGAGCAGCTGTACGCGGCTGTCCGTCGTATCACCATCGCTTCCGGCAAGGGCAACGGCGAGAAGACGGTCACCCCCGTCTTCTGCGGCACCGCGTTCAAGAACAAGGGCGTTCAGCCCCTGCTCGACGCTGTCGTCCGTTACCTGCCTTCGCCCCTGGACGTCGAGGCCATCGAGGGCCACGACGTCAAGGACGCCGAGGTCGTCGTCAAGCGCAAGCCGTCCGACGACGAGCCGCTGTCGGCCCTCGCGTTCAAGATCGCGAGCGACCCGCACCTCGGCAAGCTCACCTTCGTCCGGATCTACTCCGGTCGCCTGGAGGCCGGCACCGCGGTGCTGAACTCCGTCAAGGGCAAGAAGGAGCGCATCGGCAAGATCTACCGCATGCACGCGAACAAGCGTGAGGAGATCGACTCGGTGGGCGCCGGCGACATCGTCGCCGTCATGGGCCTGAAGCAGACCACCACCGGTGAGACGCTGTGTGACGACAAGAACCCGGTCGTGCTGGAGTCCATGGACTTCCCGGCGCCGGTCATTCAGGTCGCCATCGAGCCCAAGTCCAAGGGTGACCAGGAGAAGCTGGGTGTCGCCATCCAGCGTCTCGCGGAGGAGGACCCCTCCTTCCAGGTGCACTCGGACGAGGAGACCGGCCAGACCATCATCGGTGGTATGGGCGAGCTTCACCTCGACATCCTCGTCGACCGCATGCGTCGCGAGTTCAAGGTCGAGGCGAACGTCGGCAAGCCGCAGGTCGCGTACCGCGAGACGATCCGCAAGACCGTCGAGCGCGTGGACTACACCCACAAGAAGCAGACCGGTGGTACCGGTCAGTTCGCCAAGGTGCAGATCGCGATCGAGCCGATCACCGACGGTGACGCCTCGTACGAGTTCGTGAACAAGGTCACCGGTGGCCGCATCCCGAAGGAGTACATCCCTTCGGTCGACGCGGGTGCGCAGGAGGCCATGCAGTTCGGCATCCTGGCCGGCTACGAGATGACTGGCGTCCGCGTCATCCTTCTCGACGGTGGCTACCACGAGGTCGACTCCTCCGAGCTCGCGTTCAAGATCGCCGGTTCGCAGGCCTTCAAGGAGGCCGCGCGGAAGGCTTCGCCGGTCATCCTCGAGCCCATGATGTCCGTCGAGGTCACCACGCCCGAGGACTACATGGGTGAGGTCATCGGCGACATCAACTCCCGCCGTGGCCAGATCCAGGCCATGGAGGAGCGCAGCGGCGCTCGCGTCGTGAAGGGCCTCGTGCCCCTTTCGGAGATGTTCGGCTACGTCGGCGACCTCCGCAGCAAGACCTCGGGTCGCGCAAGCTACTCGATGCAGTTCGACTCCTACGCCGAGGTTCCGCGGAACGTCGCCGAGGAGATCATCGCGAAGGCCAAGGGCGAGTAACTCTTCCGAGTTCACGCTTTAGGCTTGACACCAGTCGCCGGGGCTCAGCCCCCGAAACCCGAGGGTCCGGGTCCCGGCGGATGGCATCCCAGCAAAGATCACCTGGCGCCGATGAGCAAGGCGTACAGAACCACTCCGCAGGAGGATTCAGTGGCGAAGGCAAAGTTCGAGCGGACTAAGCCGCACGTCAACATCGGCACCATCGGTCACATTGACCACGGTAAGACGACCCTCACGGCCGCCATTACCAAGGTGCTGCACGACGCGTACCCGGACCTGAACGAGGCCTCGGCCTTCGACCAGATCGACAAGGCTCCCGAGGAGCGCCAGCGCGGTATCACGATCTCGATCGCGCACGTCGAGTACCAGACGGAGTCGCGTCACTACGCGCACGTCGACTGCCCGGGTCACGCTGACTACATCAAGAACATGATCACGGGTGCCGCGCAGATGGACGGCGCGATCCTCGTGGTCGCCGCCACCGACGGCCCGATGCCGCAGACCAAGGAGCACGTGCTCCTGGCCCGCCAGGTCGGCGTTCCGTACATCGTCGTCGCCCTGAACAAGGCCGACATGGTGGACGACGAGGAGATCCTGGAGCTCGTCGAGCTCGAGGTCCGTGAGCTCCTCTCCGAGTACGAGTTCCCGGGCGACGACCTTCCGGTCGTCCGTGTCTCGGCGCTCAAGGCGCTCGAGGGCGACAAGGAGTGGGGCGAGAAGCTCCTCGGCCTCATGCACGCGGTGGACGAGTCCATCCCGCAGCCCGAGCGTGACGTCGACAAGCCGTTCCTGATGCCGATCGAGGACGTCTTCACGATCACCGGTCGTGGCACCGTCGTCACCGGTCGTATCGAGCGCGGTATCCTCAAGGTCAACGAGACCGTCGACATCATCGGCATCAAGACCGAGAAGACCACCACCACGGTCACCGGTATCGAGATGTTCCGCAAGCTGCTCGACGAGGGCCAGGCCGGTGAGAACGTCGGTCTGCTCCTCCGTGGCATCAAGCGCGAGGACGTCGAGCGCGGCCAGGTCATCATCAAGCCGGGTTCGGTCACGCCGCACACCAGCTTCGAGGCCCAGGCCTACATCCTGTCGAAGGACGAGGGTGGCCGTCACACCCCGTTCTTCAACAACTACCGCCCGCAGTTCTACTTCCGTACCACGGACGTGACCGGCGTCGTGACCCTCCCCGAGGGCACCGAGATGGTCATGCCGGGCGACAACACCGCCATGAGCGTTGAGCTGATCCAGCCCATCGCCATGGAGGAGGGCCTCAAGTTCGCCATCCGTGAGGGTGGCCGGACCGTCGGCGCCGGCCAGGTCGTCAAGATCAACGCCTGATCGTTGATCTGACCTGGTAGCTCCACGAGCTGCAGCAGAAGGCCCCGCACCTTTCGGTGCGGGGCCTTCTCGCATGTCCGGAGGGCGTTCGGACGCCTCTCCGAAGGATCACCTCCGCGGGATCACGGACGCCAGCTCCACGGGTGCCCGTCCGCGCCCAGGCCCACCACGGTCGCCCCGTCCGCGCGCAGGTGCAGCGCGGCCGACACCGCCGGCGCCCCCGTCGTACGGGTCCGCGTCCGGTTCCCGGCCCGCACCCGCACCCGGCCGTCCGCGTCCGTGCCAAGGAGCACGGTCCCGAGCGCCGCGGAGCGCGCGGCGACCACACCCCCGTAGCCGTCGAGACCGGTGTCGCCCCCGGGCCCGACGAGTTCCCCGGCCGCCGGGCGCCGGTAGTAGAGGTCGCCGCCGGCCGACGCCACCGTGGATCCGGAGAGCGGCAGCGGCTCCGTCTGCTCGACCCCGTCCACCCAGTGCCGTACGGACTCCCGCCCCGCCGCGTGGAGGTGCACCCGCCCCGTCGCGTCGAGCGACACGGCGAGTCCGTCCTGGACCTCCGCGGCCCCCGGGAGCGTCCGCCACGGGCCCCAGGAGCCGTCCGCCGCCCGTACCCGGGTCGAGACGTGCCGGTCCGCGTTCCGTACGAAGAGATGGACCCGGCCGTCGGGTGCCGCGACGGCCACCGGCGCGCCGACCCGGCGCCCCCGGTCGTCCGTGCGCTCCGGACTGCCGAGTCCGCGCCAGGCCAGGAACGGGCCACCGGGGGAGCGCTGCTCCAGGAGCACCAGCTCGCGCCGGTTCCGCCCGCCGTGTCCGTCGATCGCGGAGAACCGCACGCCGAACAGCAGCACCCGGCCGTCGTCGAGCACCGCCGAGCCGAGCGCGGGGGCGAGCGGGCCGCCGCCGAGGTCCGTCGGCTCGCCCCAGACGCCGGGCGCCGTCTCCTGCCAGCGGACCGCGCGCAGGCCGAGCACCCCGTAGGCGGCGAGGCGGCCGTCCGGCCGCTCGGCGAGCGCCGGGCCCGCGGTGGGCCAGCGGTGGTGGGTGGAGCGGACCCAGCCCTTGCGGTTGGTGAGCGGCCGGTCGCCGCCGACGCCGTAGTCGCCGCAGCCCGAGGGGTTGCCGCACTCCCAGGAGGGGTCGCCGCCGTACGGGACGAGGCGGGCCGCCTTCGCCTCGAGCACCCGGGGCGGGAGGTTCTTCGGCCAGTGCCGGTTGTAGTAGCCGCGGAAGGCGGTCGTCGTGAACGCCGGTATGGGTTCGCCGTCCCGGACCGCGTCCGCGACCCAGCGGCTCAGCGCGGCCCAGGTAAACGAGGCGACGGCGGTGTGGTCGCCGTGGTCCGAGTAGCCGGGCTGCTCCGAGTCCCGCTTTCGGGTGGCCTCGTCGCTGAGCTGGATGTCCGGGTCGGGGTCCAGGGTGTGCACGACGGTGGGCCGGTAGCGGGCGAGCAGTCCGACGAGGACGCCGACCAGCTGGTCGTAGTCGTAGGTGTCCGAGCGGGTGACGGGCGAACCGGACGACAGATGGGTCCGCAGCTCCAGGGCGCGGTCGTGCCAGAGGGCCGGCAGGGCCATGTAGCGCCGGTTCGTGTGCATCGGCAGGTTGAGGAAGACCAGCTCGACGCGGTTCCGGCCGTGGACGAGGGTGTCGATCTCCGCCCGCCGGCCGCCGGGGAGCGTGAGCGCCTCGCGCCGCCAGGGGGTGAACATCGGCAGGCCGAGCGCCGCCGCGTACGACTGGCGCAGGCCCTGGTGGCGCGCCGAGGAGTAGGCGGCGCGGTCCGGGGGAGTGTCCGGCATCCCCTTGATCCGGTTCCGGCCGGTGTGCTCGCCGGCGGTCACGTACACGGAGACGAGCGGGACCCCGGTGTCGAGGAGGCGCTGGGTGTCCGGGTTCATGAAGTACAGGTCGTCGTCGGGGTGCGCGGCGACCTGCAGGAGCAGCGCCCGCCGGGCCAGCGCGGAGGCGATCGGCTTGCCGGGCGCGGGGTCGACGGTCGGCGCGGTTCTGCGCGGCTCCGGCACGGAACACCCGGCGACGGCCGAGGTGACGGCGAGAGCGGCGGCGAGAACCGCCCGCCGACGGGGTGCTGTGGTCACTGCGCGGTCCGTCCCCTGGGTAGTGCGGTCCCCGGTAAGACGAACGTTCGAAGTCTGGGGTTGTGTGCGGACGGGCTCGTGACTGGCAGGATGCGGCCACCGGAAAAAGATCTTCGAAAAGCGTCGCCGGTCATGTCGAGGACCGGGCGCCGGTTCCGACCGACAGGTGACAGCACGCCACAGGGGCGCGCGGTACGGGGAGGACGACCACCATGAAGTACGTCGCGATGATCTACGGGAACCAGGCCAAGTGGGACGCCTTCCCCGCCGAGGCCTGGCCCGAGGCGATCGCCCGCCAGGAGGCCTTCAACAGGAGGTACCGCGAGAGCGGCGAGCTGATCGGCGCGTACGGCCTCGCGGACGCGGCCGCCGCCCAGCTCGTCCGCCGCGTGGACGGCGTCCCCGCGGTGACCGACGGCCCGTACCTGGAGACCAAGGAGTACCTGGCCAGCTTCTACCTGCTCGACTGCGACGGCCCCGAGCGGGCCCGGGAGATCGCCGCGGACATGCCCTTCGCGGACGTCGACCCGGTGGAGCTCTGGCCGGTCCTGCACGAGTCCGCGGCGGACGTGTGACCGGCACCGACGGGATCGAGGACCTGCTGCGCACGTACGCGCCGCAGGTCCTCGGCGTTCTCGTGCGGCGGTACGGGACCTTCGACACCTGCGAGGACGCCGTCCAGGAGGCCCTGATCGCGGCGGCCCGCCAGTGGCCCGAGGAGGGCGTCCCCGACAACCCGCGGGGCTGGCTGGTCACCGTCGCCGCCCGCCGGCTCGTCGACCAGGTGCGCAGCGAGGCCGCGCGCCGCCGCCGCGAGGACTCCCTGGCCCTGGCCACGCCGGCCTCGGAACTCCTCGCGCACGCCGCCGACGAGGAGCCCGGCAGCGACCGGGACGACTCGCTCTCCCTGCTCTTCCTCTGCTGTCACCCGGAGCTCTCCCCGCCCAGCCGGATCGCGCTCACCCTGCGCGCCGTCGGCGGCCTCACCACCGCGCAGATCGCCGCCGCGTTCCTGGTGCCCGAGTCGACGATGGCGCAGCGCGTGAGCCGGGCCAAGCAGACGATCAGGCAGGTGGGCGGCTCGTTCGCGCTCCCGCCGGGGGAGGACCGCACGGCCCGGCTCGCCGAGGTCCGTCACGTGCTCTACCTGATCTTCAACGAGGGCTACACGGCGAGCGCAGGCGAGGAGCTGACCGCGCCCGAGCTGTCCACCGAGGCGATCCGGCTCGCGCGGCTGCTGCACCGGCTGCTGCCCGAGGACACCGAGACGGCGGGCCTGCTCGCCCTGATGCTGCTCACGGACGCCCGCAGGCCGGCCCGCACGGGTCCGCACGGCGAGCTGGTGCCGCTCGCGGAGCAGGACCGGGGGAGGTGGGACGGCCGGCTCGTCGCCGAGGGCGTCGAGCTGATCAGCCGCACCCTGCCCCGGGGCCGGGTCGGCCCGTACCAGCTGCAGGCGGCGATCGCGGCCGTGCACGACGAGGCGGAGACCGCCGCCGCCACCGACTGGCCGCAGATCCTCGCGCTGTACGAGCTCCTGGAGCGGACCGGGCCGAATCCGATGGTCACCCTCAACCGCGCGGTGGCCCTGGCGATGGTCGAGGGACCCGCCGCCGGGCTCGCGCTCCTGGACGGGCTCGCCCGGGACAAGCGGCTTGCCCGGCACCACCGGCTGCTCGCCACCCGGGCCCATCTGCTCGAACTGCTCGGCGAGCGGGAGACCGCGGCGGAGGCCTACCGGGAGGCGGCACGCCGTACGACCAGTGCCCCGGAACGCCGCCATCTCACCGAGCGGGCACGGCGCTTGGGGTGAGGCGGAGGGCTGTGGCGGACCACCGCGCATGCGCCCCCGCGCATGGCCCTACGTGACGTGGGGTACAGTCTTCGCTCCCGATTGGCGGCCGGATGGCCCCGTATGGCAGACTGTCGGGGTTGCTCGGTTGAGTGCCGATGCTGCGCGCCTCCCGTCGGGAGGACCGGAAGCGAGTCCCACAGTACTCGTCGCTCCTTCTCAGGAGCGGACGTACGGGAATCTTCTGGGAAGCGTCAGCGGGGTGCCTACCAGGCGCCCGGTGGGTGTTTTGCCCCCGGCCTGCGGTCATGGCGACCGTGCCCCCTTGGTTGGGAAATCCTCAGGGATTTCTGCGTAGAGGGAGTGCGACACGCCCGACCGCGTGGGTCGGAGACACGACAACGCTTTTCAGTAAGCGAAGCCGATCGGGTTCCAGAGCGTTACGAGACAAAGGACTACTAGTAGCCATGGCGGGACAGAAGATCCGCATCCGGCTCAAGGCCTACGACCACGAGGTCATCGACTCCTCGGCGAAGAAGATCGTCGAGACGGTGACCCGCACTGGTGCGTCGGTCGCAGGCCCGGTGCCGCTGCCCACTGAGAAGAACGTGTACTGCGTCATCAAGTCGCCGCACAAGTACAAGGACTCGCGCGAGCACTTCGAGATGCGCACGCACAAGCGCCTCATCGACATCCTCGACCCCACGCCGAAGACGGTTGACTCGCTCATGCGTCTCGACCTCCCGGCGGGCGTTGACATCGAGATCAAGCTCTGAGGGCGCGCGAGATGGCTAAGAACATCAAGGGCATCCTGGGCGAGAAGCTCGGCATGACGCAGGTCTGGGACGAGAACAACCGGGTTGTCCCGGTCACCGTCGTCAAGGCCGGCCCGAATGTCGTGACCCAGGTCCGCACGAACGACATCGACGGCTACGAGTCGGTCCAGATCGCCTTCGGCGAGATCGACCCTCGCAAGGTGAACAAGCCCCTCAAGGGTCACTTCGCCAAGGCCGACGTCACCCCGCGCCGCCACCTGGTGGAGCTCCGCACCGCTGACGCCTCCGAGTACACGCTCGGCCAGGAGATCACCGCCGAGGTCTTCGAGGCCGGCGTGAAGGTCGACGTCACCGGTAAGAGCAAGGGCAAGGGCTTCGCCGGTGTCATGAAGCGCCACAACTTCCGTGGTGGCAAGGCGTCGCACGGTGCCCACCGTGTGCACCGCAAGCCCGGTTCCATCGGTGGCTGCGCCACCCCGGGCCGTGTCTTCAAGGGCATGCGCATGGCGGGTCGCATGGGCAACGAGCGTGTGACCACCCAGAACCTGACCGTCCACGCCGTTGACGCCGAGAAGGGTCTGCTGCTCATCAAGGGCGCCGTCCCCGGCCCTAACGGTGGCCTCGTCCTGGTCCGCACTGCGGCCAAGGGGGTTTGAGGAACCGATGAGCACCATTGACATCCTTTCGCCGGCAGGCGACAAGACCGGGACCGTCGAGCTCCCCGAGGAGATCTTCGGCGCCAAGGTCAGCGTTCCGCTGATCCACCAGGTCGTCGTCGCGCAGCTGGCCGCGGCCCGTCAGGGCACGCACAAGACCAAGACCCGTGGCGAAGTCCGCGGTGGTGGCAAGAAGCCTTACCGCCAGAAGGGCACCGGCCGCGCCCGTCAGGGTTCGACCCGCGCCCCGCAGTTCGCCGGTGGTGGCGTCGTCCACGGCCCGCAGCCGCGCGACTACTCGCAGCGGACCCCGAAGAAGATGAAGGTCGCCGCTCTCCGTGGTGCCCTCTCGGACCGGGCCACCCACTCCCGCATCCACGTCGTCTCCGGCGTGGTCGAGGGTGAGATCTCCACCAAGGCCGCGAAGACGCTGTTCGGCAAGATCTCGGAGCGCAAGAACCTGCTCCTGGTCGCCGAGCGCTCCGACGAGGCCGCGTGGCTGTCCGCTCGTAACCTGCCCCAGGTGCACATCCTGGAGCCGGGCCAGCTCAACACGTACGACGTGATCGTCTCCGACGACGTGGTCTTCACCCAGGCCGCCCTCGAGTCCTTCGTGTCTGGCCCCCAGACCGCTGAGACCGAAGGGAGCGACGCCTGATGACTGAGGCCGTCGTCACCAGCAAGACCTTCTCGGACCCGCGCGACATTCTCGTCAAGCCGGTCGTCTCGGAGAAGAGCTACGCACTGCTGGACGAGAACAAGTACACGTTCATCGTCGCGCCTGGCTCCAACAAGACCCAGATCAAGCAGGCCGTCGAGGCGGTCTTCTCGGTCAAGGTCACCGGGGTCAACACGATCAACCGCCAGGGCAAGCGCAAGCGCACCAAGGCCGGTTTCGGCAAGCGCAAGGACACCAAGCGCGCCATCGTGACCCTTGCCGAGGGCAACCGTATCGACATCTTCGGCGGTCCGACCGCCTAAGGGCGGTCTGGATCGTCCGGAATCGGACGAGGACTGAGAAATGGGAATCCGCAAGTACAAGCCGACTACGCCGGGCCGCCGTGGCTCCTCCGTAGCCGACTTCGTCGAGATCACGCGGTCCACGCCGGAGAAGTCGCTGGTCCGCCCCCTGCACAGCAAGGGCGGCCGTAACAACACCGGTCGTGTGACCGTCCGTCACCAGGGCGGTGGCCACAAGCGCGCCTACCGCGTGATCGACTTCCGTCGTCACGACAAGGACGGCGTGCCGGCCAAGGTCGCTCACATCGAGTACGACCCCAACCGCACCGCGCGCATCGCGCTGCTCCACTACGTGGACGGCGAGAAGCGCTACATCATCGCCCCCAAGGGTCTGACGCAGGGTGACCGCGTCGAGAACGGCCCCGGCGCTGACATCAAGCCCGGCAACAACCTGGCGCTCCGCAACATCCCGGTCGGTACCACGATCCACGCGATCGAGCTCCGTCCCGGTGGCGGCGCCAAGTTCGCGCGCTCCGCTGGTGCCTCCGTGCAGCTGCTCGCGAAGGAGGGCACGATGGCCCACCTTCGTATGCCGTCCGGTGAGATCCGTCTCGTCGACGCCCGCTGCCGCGCCACGATCGGCGAGGTCGGCAACGCCGAGCAGTCGAACATCAACTGGGGCAAGGCCGGCCGTAAGCGCTGGCTGGGCGTTCGCCCGACCGTCCGCGGTGTGGCGATGAACCCGGTTGACCACCCGCACGGTGGTGGTGAGGGCAAGACCTCCGGTGGTCGCCACCCGGTCTCCCCGTGGGGTCAGAAGGAGGGTCGTACTCGCTCGCCGAAGAAGGCTTCGAGCAAGTACATCGTCCGCCGCCGCAAGACGAACAAGAAGCGCTAGGAGCGGGTTTAGATGCCGCGCAGTCTCAAGAAGGGACCCTTCGTTGACGGCCACCTCGTAAAGAAGGTGGACGCTCAGAACGAAGCCGGTACCAAGAACGTCATCAAGACCTGGTCCCGTCGCTCGATGATCATCCCGGCCATGCTCGGCCACACGATCGCGGTGCACAACGGCAAGACCCACATTCCGGTGTTTGTCACCGAGTCGATGGTCGGCCACAAGCTCGGCGAGTTCTCGCCGACGCGCACCTTCCGGGGTCACGTGAAGGACGACCGGAAGTCGAAGCGCCGCTAGTAGCGGGGTGGAATGACCATGACAGACACTGGAAGGACAACCATGGAAGCCAGGGCCCAGGCGCGGTACATCCGCGTCACGCCCATGAAGGCCCGCCGCGTGGTGGACCTTATCCGTGGCATGGACGCCACGGAGGCTCAGGCGGTCCTGCGTTTCGCCCCGCAGGCCGCGAGCGTGCCGGTTGGCAAGGTGCTGGACAGCGCCATCGCCAACGCTGCACACAACTACGACCACACTGACGCCTCTTCGCTGGTCATCAGCGAGGCGTACGTGGATGAGGGCCCGACCCTGAAGCGGTTCCGTCCGCGTGCTCAGGGCCGTGCCTACCGGATCCGTAAGCGGACCAGCCACATCACCGTGGTCGTCAGCAGCAAGGAAGGAACCCGGTAATGGGCCAGAAGGTTAACCCGCATGGGTTCCGGCTCGGCATCACCACGGACTTCAAGTCCCGCTGGTACGCCGACAAGCTGTACAAGGACTACGTCAAGGAAGACGTCGCCATCCGTCGGATGATGACGTCCGGCATGGAGCGCGCCGGCATCTCGAAGGTTGAGATCGAGCGCACCCGTGACCGCGTGCGGGTGGACATCCACACCGCGCGTCCCGGCATCGTCATCGGCCGCCGTGGCGCCGAGGCCGACCGCATCCGCGGCGACCTCGAGAAGCTCACGGGCAAGCAGGTCCAGCTGAACATCCTCGAGGTCAAGAACCCCGAGATGGACGCCCAGCTGGTCGCTCAGGCCGTTGCCGAGCAGCTCTCCTCCCGCGTCTCCTTCCGTCGCGCCATGCGTAAGAGCATGCAGGGCACGATGAAGGCCGGCGCCAAGGGCATCAAGATCCAGTGTGGCGGTCGTCTCGGCGGCGCCGAGATGTCCCGCTCGGAGTTCTACCGCGAGGGCCGCGTGCCCCTGCACACGCTCCGCGCGAACGTCGACTACGGCTTCTTCGAGGCCAAGACGACCTTCGGCCGCATCGGCGTGAAGGTCTGGATCTACAAGGGCGACGTCAAGAACATCGCCGAGGTCCGCGCCGAGAACGCTGCGGCCCGTGCGGGTAACCGCCCGGCCCGTGGTGCCGGCGCTGGCGACCGCCCGGCCGGCCGTGGTGGCCGCGGTGGCGAGCGTGGCGGCCGCGGCCGCAAGCCGCAGCAGCAGTCCGCGCCGGCTGCCGAGGCCCCCAAGGCCGACGCTCCCGCCGCCGCTGCCGCTCCGGCTGAGAGCACCGGAACGGAGGCCTGACCGAAATGCTGATCCCCCGTAGGGTCAAGCACCGCAAGCAGCACCACCCCAAGCGCTCGGGTATGAGCAAGGGTGGTACGCAGGTTGCGTTCGGCGAGTACGGCATTCAGGCCCTCACGCCGGCGTACGTGACCAACCGCCAGATCGAGGCGGCTCGTATCGCGATGACCCGCCACATCAAGCGTGGCGGCAAGGTCTGGATCAACATCTACCCGGACCGCCCGCTGACGAAGAAGCCCGCCGAGACCCGCATGGGTTCCGGTAAGGGTTCTCCGGAGTGGTGGATCGCGAACGTCAAGCCGGGTCGGGTGATGTTCGAACTGTCCTACCCGAACGAGAAGATCGCGCGCGAGGCCCTGACCCGTGCGGCCCACAAGCTGCCGATGAAGTGCAAGATCGTTAAGCGCGAAGCAGGTGAGCTGTGATGTCGGCCGGTACCAAGGCGTCCGAGCTGCGCGAGCTGGGCAACGAGGAGCTTCTCAACAAGCTCCGCGAGGCCAAGGAAGAGCTGTTCAACCTCCGCTTCCAGGCGGCGACGGGCCAGCTCGAGAACCACGGCCGGCTCAAGTCCGTCCGTAAGGACATCGCCCGGATCTACACCCTGATGCGTGAGCGCGAGCTGGGCATCGAGACGGTGGAGAACGCCTGATGAGCGAGAGCAACGTGACTGAGAAGACCGAGCGCAACGCTCGCAAGGTCCGCGAGGGCCTGGTCGTCAGCGACAAGATGGACAAGACCGTCGTCGTCGCTGTCGAGGACCGCGTCAAGCACGCGCTGTACGGCAAGGTCATCCGCCGTACGAACAAGCTCAAGGCTCATGACGAGCAGAACGCTGCCGGCATCGGCGACCGCGTCCTCCTGATGGAGACCCGGAAGCTGTCGTCGACGAAGCACTGGCGCGTCATCGAGATCCTCGAGAAGGCCAAGTAAGGAATTTCCCGCAAGGGAAATCCACAAGTTCAGCCTGAGGCCCTCATAAGAAATATGGGGGGCCCCTCAGGTCAGTTCCGCCAGGCTCGGTGGGGTTGCGCTGATCACTCAGCGCAAC